>JAYVVD010000051.1:0-2767 GCA_043787295.1 Ferruginibacter sp.
ACTCAACACAACGGGCTTTATGCACAATCGGGTTCGTATGATTGTGGCTTCTTTTTTATGTAAACATTTATTAATCGACTGGCGTTTAGGAGAAGCCTATTTTGCTGAAAAATTATTGGATTTTGATTTAGCATCTAACAACGGTGGCTGGCAATGGGCATCAGGTAGTGGATGTGATTCTGCACCATACTTCCGCATTTTTAACCCATACCTACAAACAAAAAAGTTTGATCCTGATTTGAAATATATAAGAAAATGGGTACCTGAGTTTGAAGAATTGACTTACGCAAAGCCTATTGTGGAGCACACTTTTGCAAGAGAGCGTTGTTTAAAAGTATATAAGGAAGGATTGGCAGTTGGTAATGGGTAATGGGCATAGGTAGTTAGCAACTTGCTGTGACTATAGGCAAAAAAGAATGAAGTTTAAATAAATAGTCTTCAATGGTCGGTGATCTGTCTTCCATCGTCTGTAGTCTGGTAAACCTCCATTAATTTTTTTACCGCTGCTCTCCCCTCTTCACCTAAATCTAAGGAGTATTTATTTACATACAGATCAATGTGCTTCCGCATAACATCTTCGCTCATTTCCTGCGCATGGCTGCGTATGTAATCGTTTAAAACAGGGTAATTAGCAAAAGCAAACTCTATACTTTGCTTTATTAAGAAATCAATTTGTTGCTGCGTTTGTATGGTCATCATTTTTTTTACAACAATACCTCCAAGGGGAATTGGGTTACCGGTTGTTTGTTCCCAATAATCTCCTAGATCTTTAATTTTTGTAAGTCCTTTATCTGCATAAGTAAACCTATTTTCATGTATTATAACTCCCAAACCTTTTCCATTTAATACAAAATTCTCAACTTCATCGTAACGTAAAAATATTTTATTTTTAGCATTGGGGTAAGCCAATGAAAACAATAAATGGGCTGTTGTGTTCTTACCCGGTATGGCGACTAAACAATTTTCTACATTCATATTTTGTAGTGCATTATTGGTAATTAACAACGGACCTACACCTCTACCTAAAGCACTGCCACTGTTTAGTAAATTATATTGATGTTGTACTAACGGCAAAACTCCATAGCTCAATTTTGTTACGGCTAACTTTCCTTCAGTAGCCCACTGGTTAAGTGTTTGCACATCTTCTAGCACGGGCTCAAAAGATAAATTTCCGGTATCAATTTTATTATTAACCAACGCATCAAAAATAAAAGTATCGTTGGGGCAAGGAGAAAAACCAATTTGTATAGTTTGTTTGTGCACAGCAGTTATTGATTTAGTTGTTGAACAATTCTTGAAAGATTTTCGTTTAGACTTAAAATAGATTCTTTCATTTTCCAGTTTGTTTTTATGCGTTCTCCTACAAAATTACTCACGCTTCGCAATTGTAAAAAGGCAACATTTTCCTGAATACACACATAGTGAAAAACCGCACCCTCCATAGATTCTAAATCGGGATCATATTTTTTAGTAAACATAGATGTCTGTAAAAAATTATCAGTTACTGTGTTGACAGTTATAGATTTTGCAGGTGCCAGGTTGAAACTATTTTCCGCAGAATTTTCGAGCCAGCCATTTTTATATGGAACGGCATTGGGATCAATGAAATTTTTTTCGAAAAGCGTAAAAAAAGCTTCATTCTCATAAATTCCTAAATCTGCAAATGCATCTGTTTTTACAAAAAAAGTTTCTCCTAATGGAAAGGAATTTTTAAAAGTCCCTGCAATGCCTGCCTGAATTACAAAATCGTATTTAGTTTGTTGTAAACGCTTTGTGAGCGCATACATACACGCCGGACTACCAACACCTGTAATAAGAAAATCAGCCATATTATTATCTGAGATAAAGGGGGCAATCTCAAATTCTGTAGCCGCTACAACAAGTATTTTCATACCGCAAAGTTAGCCTCATCTGTTATAGAATATTAATATTACACGCTACCTTTGCAAAGATTTATACATTGTGCAATGGTTTACATAACAAGGATTGAACATTTTAATGCGGCTCACAAACTCTTTAATCCGAGCTGGAGCAAAGAAAAAAACGAAGATATTTTTGGAAAATGTGCAAATGAAAACTGGCACGGACACAATTTTGAATTGTACGTAACAGTAAAAGGTTTACCGGATAAAGAAACAGGTTTTGTGTTTGATGCGAAAAAATTAAGTGTAATTATTAAGAAACATGTTACTGATTTACTTGATCATAAAAACCTAAATGTTGATGTTGATTTTATGCTGGGCAAAATTTGCTCAATAGAAAACCTTGTCATTGGAATTTGGGAACAACTTAAAAATAATTTGCCTCGAACTACACAATTACATGCATTAAAATTGTACGAAACACCTAGAATATTTGTAGAATATTTTGGAGAGTAAAAGAAATGATCGAAATAAATAAAAGAAAATATGCAGACAGTTTCCAATAAAGTGGCGGTTTTTAGAAAAGAACATTTTAATGCTGCGCACAGGCTCAACAACCCAACTTGGGATGATGCCACCAATAAGGAAATATTTGGTAAATGTAATAACCCGCATTATCATGGTCACAATTACGATCTTATTGTAAGGGTTACCGGTGTGCCCCAAATTGAAACTGGTTATGTTATGGATACAAAAAAACTAAGCGATCTAATTAAAGAGAAAGTGTTAGATAAATTTGATCATAAAAACCTGAATGAAGATTGCGTAGAATTTAAAAATCTTAACCCAACAGCAGAAAACATTGTAATAGTTATTTATAATTTACTGAGACCTGAATTAAAACC
>JAYVVD010000052.1:0-13285 GCA_043787295.1 Ferruginibacter sp.
GTAAATACTTTTTTGCAAAACGTAAAAGTCACGGCAGTAAATACAATGATTACCGATGAAGATAAAATATTGGTAGCAGTAAGTGCGGTGATACCCATGTTTGCTTTTGAAGGATGGGAATATCCTCAGTTGGAAGAAGTATTGTTATACAACGATCATTTTAATATGGGTTTTGAAACGGAAGGCAATGAGGACAGGAACATTATGGGACTTGTGGGTACCGGTGTTTACAAAAATAAAATGTTGCTGAGCAAGCCTGCACTTGAGGAAGGATTTAATAATAAAAAAGATAAAAGCAATACTGCCATACATGAGTTTGTACACCTTATAGATGCTGCGGATGGCGATACCGATGGTGTGCCCGAAATTTTAATGGATAAAAAATACGTGCTCCCATGGATGAATCTTATACATACTGAAATGGAAAAAATGAAGGAAAGAGATTCAGATATTAATCCTTATGGCTATACCAACAAAAGCGAATTTTTTGCAGTAGCTGCAGAATACTTTTTTGAAAGACCGGATCTTTTTGAAGAAAAGCACCCCGAAATGTTTAAAATGATGCAGCAGATTTTTAAGATGAAATAATAAACCTCCTTAAATAGTTTACTAAAGTATGGCAGTTTATTATTTTCTTTGCAGTAAATAAAAAAGGATATGAAAGTTGCGGTTGTAGGGGCTACAGGCCTTGTAGGAACAAAAATGTTGCAGGTATTGGCAGAGCGAAATTTTCCGGTAACGGAGTTAATTCCCGTAGCATCTGAAAGGTCTGTGGGTAAGCAAATAAGTTATAATGGTAAGCAATATAAGATCGTAAGCATGCAGGATGCTATAGCTACAAAGCCGGCACTGGCTTTGTTTTCAGCAGGTGGCGACACTTCGCTCGAGTGGGCCCCACAGTTTGCAGCAGCAGGTATAACGGTGGTTGATAACAGCAGCGCATGGCGTATGGATGCAGATAAAAAACTGGTAGTTCCTGAGGTAAATGCGAATGCTTTAACCGCAAAAGACAAAATAATTGCAAACCCCAATTGCTCCACCATTCAAATGGTAGTAGTATTAAAGCCATTGCATGATAAATACAAAATAAAAAGAGTGGTAGTAAGCACCTACCAAAGCGTAACAGGTACCGGTGTAAAAGCCGTTACACAATTAATGAATGAGCGCCAAGGCATTGAAGGGGAAATGGCTTACAAATATCCGATTGATATGAATGCCATACCCCATATTGATTCATTTTTAGAAAATGGTTACACCAAAGAGGAAATGAAAATGGTGAAAGAAACTGTGAAAATAATGGACGATGAAAATATAAAAGTAACGGCTACCTGCGTGCGTATACCAACCGTGGGCGGGCACAGCGAAAGTGTGAATATTGAATTTGAAAATGATTTTGACCTTGCAGAAGTAAAACAACTTTTAGCATCATCGCCAGGTATTGTTTTAAAGAATGACAACGATAATTTTATTTACCCTATGCCATTAACTGCGCATGATAAAGACGACACATTTGTGGGTAGAATAAGAAGAGATGAAACACAACCTAATACTTTGAACTGCTGGATAGTTAGTGATAACCTTAGGAAAGGTGCGGCTACCAATGCTGTGCAGATAGCAGAAGAGTTGATGAGAAAAGGGTTGTTGTAGAAAATTTCTCGCAAAGAAAAAAAAGAAATTAAAGGTATATGCGTCTTCTAACCTTTGCTGCCTTTGCGAGAAATCATATTAACCAATAGTCCAGGTTTCTCTGCCTTTTAAAAGTTTATCTAAATTGCCGGGACCACTTTTGACCATAGCCTCTTCCATTTGCATGGCCATTACATCTTCATAGCATGCACGGTCGGTCTCAAAGAAAACGCCGAAGGGACGGGGAAGGTGTCCCTGCAAAGCCGGGTCATCAAACATGCGAATCAATATCTGTGCTTTGTAAAAATCTTTTTCGTCGTGCATCCACAAATCATCGTGGCTTGCGCCTTCCTCCAAATTAACAATTACAGGTTTAAACCCATCTAGTTTAATGCCTTTGTTTTGATTGGTACCAAATACCAATGGTTTCCCTTGTTCTAAAAAAATGGCTTCCTCAGGCTTGCTGCTTTTTTCTGTAAATATTTCGAATGCACCATCGTTGAAAATATTGCAGTTCTGATAGATCTCTAAAAACGAAGAACCTTTGTGTGCTGCAGATCGAAGGAGCATTGCCTGAAGGTGTTTGGGATCTCTATCCATACTGCGTGCAATAAAACTAGCATCGGCACCCATAGCCAATGCCAGCGGATTGAATGGATGATCAATGCTGCCCATTGGGGTGCTTTTGGTAATCTTTTTTTCTTCTGACGTGGGTGAATACTGACCTTTTGTGAGGCCGTATATCTGGTTATTAAACAGGAGAATATTTACATCAAAATTGCGGCGGAGCAAATGAATGGTATGATTACCACCAATGCTGAGTGCATCGCCATCGCCCGTTACTATCCATACACTTAGTTCAGGCCTTGCAGCTTTGAGGCCGCTTGCCACTGCTGTTGCACGACCGTGAATGCTGTGCATGCCATAAGTGTTCATATAATAAGGAAAACGGCTACTGCAACCAATGCCACTGACAATGACGATATTTTCTTTTGGTATGCCAAGCGTGGGCATTACTTTTTGCACCTGTGCCAATATGGAATAATCACCGCAGCCGGGGCACCATCTTACTTCCTGATCGGTAGCAAAATCTTTGGCGGTAAGCATTGGCTTTTCAGTAGTTGATATTTCTGCCATGATAATGTTTAAGCTGCAAATTTACAACATTCATTATGTTTTGCTGCTGCCAAAATACTGATAAATGTTTATGTAGCTGCGTAGAAGGGAATTTTTATGAAGTGCAATAAATGGTTATTGTAAAACGGGTACTTAACAACGAAAACAATAACCAGCGGCAAATAAAAGCCGTCGATAAAAAAGCAGACGGCATTGGTCATTAATTAGAATTTTACCACTGTTGATTCTTATTATTTTATTGTCGAGTTGTATAACATAAAAAAACTAAGTATCATTTAACAAAAAATATAAACCATACAACCAACAGCTTTACAACCCTATCTTTAAATTAGACAATATATTTTTTTAGGCTTACAATACCTGTATTTAAATCTTGGTAAGTATGGCTCTCTCTTTTCAGAAAATATTGAATTTTACTATAGGGAAGATTAATGATTTCAAGGCAAGACATAATTTCTGCCACTCAAAAAAATATTTGTGCAAAGCTAACAAAAGAGCTTATAAAGGAAGCGTAGAATTGGAACGATTTTTTGATTGTGTGGGAAAACAAAAACAACGAATATAAAATAGATGTGTTGTGAGTTTGCATTAGACGAAGCCAAAAATTAAAAAAAAACTGAACAAATTATTGAACCAATAGACCCATCTCCAACAGTTGCCTCATCATATCAAACAATTATCTTTACAACCAACATTAGAATAAATATTAACCGATAAAAAGGCAACAATGAATTTTCCATTTAAAGAAACAAGAATGAAACTTTTAGCCGGAGATTTTTCCGGTTTATTTAGAATAACAAAAGAAAAAGGAAACAGTTATATACATCCTTCTGAAGTAGCAAAGTTGTTTATTTCGATACCAACCGATAAGGCAATTGAAGCATTTAAATCTTTTCAGATAGAACAGGAAATTGCCGTATTCCCCTATCTTGATAACCAACTGCAAAAAAAAGTAATTCGCAGCTTAACAAAAATAAGTGCCTCCAATATTTTAAATGAGTTAAGATCAGATGATGTTGCTATTTTCTATTCATCTCTAAAAGGTGTAGAACTTTCTTATTTTCTTGGATTTTTAAATGAATCCAACAGGGCAGCCCTACATAAAATATTAGGCTATTCAGATAAAAGTGTGGCAAGAATTATAAATACTGAGTTTGCCACCATTCAAAGAGGTATGACCATTGGGTCAGCCATGGAATACCTGCGTAATAATCAAAAAGATACTGAAGCAGCCAATGTTATTTATGTGGTTGATACAGAAGGTAAACTTATTGATGATATTCCTGTAAGAAGATTTGTACTCAATGAACCACAAAAAAAAGTAGAAGATATTTTAGACGGCTATTGCACCAGTTTAAAAATTACCGACAGCAAAGAAGATGCGGTTCAAAAATTTAAGGAATATGACAGAGTTGTTTTGCCTGTTACAAACGATGACAATATTTTATTAGGTGTAGTTACAGTGGATGATGTGATGGATGTAGAAGAACAAAGAGCTACTGCTGAAATTCAAAAATTTGGTGGTGTACAAGAGTTGGATTACCCTTATGTAAAAACACCATTCTTCTCTTTATTGAAAAAAAGAGCCAGTTGGTTAATTGTTCTTTTTTTGGGTGAAATGCTTACCGCTACTGCAATGGGATACTTTGACGGTGAAATTCAAAAGGCTGTGGTGCTTGCATTGTTTGTTCCTTTAATTATATCAAGTGGTGGTAACAGCGGTTCTCAGGCAGCTACATTAATTATTCGTGCCATGGCATTAAAAGAACTAACATTAAAAGATTGGTGGTACGTAATGCGTAGAGAAATATTATCAGGATTATCGCTCGGTATTTTATTAGGAACAATTGGATTTATAAGAATTGCAGTTTGGCAACATTTTCATTGGTACGACTATGGTGTACACTGGCTTTTAATTGCAATCACTATTTTCTTTTCGTTAATAGGTATTGTTGTGTGGGGCACATTAAGCGGTTCTATGGTGCCTATGATTTTAAAAAAATGCGGCGTTGACCCCGCTACATCTTCTGCACCCTTTGTTGCAACATTAGTAGATGTAACAGGATTGGTTATTTATTTTAGTATTGCTGCTATATTTTTAAAAGGGACTTTACTGTAGAATTAAATACCCAAAAATTAATTAAACCAACTTACAGTATTTAATAATTTCTTTTTACTCCTCAACGCACGGTCAAGAGAAATTTTGGCATTAAATATGATATTTTTTATAAAAATTTACAATTATGAAGCACACACACCATGAAGAAGCAGCTAAGCACCATGAAGCAGCTGCCAAGCATCACAAAACAGCACATGCACATCATACTGCTGGACACGATGAAAAAGCTGCACACGAAGCTCATTCTGCACGAGGTCATAACGCTCATGCTACAGAACATGCTGAACATGCATCAAAAAAACATGCTGCAAAGCACGCCTAAAATTAATTATTAACGATTGATTTAACCCCTTGTTTTCAAGGGGTTTTTTTGTAACAAAACCAACATAATTACATCATCGGCTCCTTTTATTGAAAACCCGAGAACGTAACAGATTTGATAACTCATCTTAGTATTGCTGCTGGATTTTAAAAGTTACATTACCTGAAATTTTAAAAAGCCTCATGAAAAAAATCACCACTGTTTCAGCAAAAATTAAAAAGACTTTGCGCATTTTGGGACCAGGGCTGGTAACAGGTGCCAGCGATGACGACCCTTCAGGCATTGCAACTTACTCGCAGGCAGGTGCTCAATTTGGATTTACAACTTTGTGGTTGGCATTATTTACATTCCCATTAATGGCAGCCATACAGGGAATGTGTGCGAGAATTGGATTGGTAACTTCACAAGGGTTAACAGTTACTTTAAAAAAGCATTACTCTAAGCCTTTACTTTATACAATGCTGTTTTTTAGTTTTCCTGCAATTACGCTAAATATCGGTGCAGATATAGAGGGAATGGGTGCTGTAGCGAATATGATTTTTCCTTTTATACCGGTATCTGTTTTTTGTGTCTGTTTCACAGCTATTTTAATGTTTATTATCATTAACTATCCTTACCAGAAAATTGCTAAAATTTTAAAATGGCTTTGTGTTTCTTTGTTATTATATGTTATCGTTCCATTTATGGTAAAGCAAGATTGGACAGCAGTTGCAAAGAATACTTTTATTCCAACCATTCAATTTAATAAAGAATTTTTTTCAATAGCTGTTGCTATATTGGGCACTACTATTTCACCTTATTTATTTTTTTGGCAAGCTACTATGGAAGCAGAAAATTTGGCCCACAGTAAAAAAAGGGTAATTGTAAATAACTATGTTCTTGGCGATATGAAAACAGATGTAAATATTGGAATGTTCTTATCAAACCTGGTTATGTTTTTTATTATTCTTACAACAGGCAGTGTGTTGTACAACGCAGGTATCAGACAGATTGATACAGTTGACCAGGCTGCAAAAGCATTAGAACCATTGGCAGGAAAATTAACCTACTTGATTTTTGCAATTGGAGTTTTGGGTACAGGTCTTTTGGCCATACCAGTATTGGCAGGCTCACAATCTTATATGCTGGCAGAAACTTTTGGTTGGGAGGCAGGCCTCGATAAAAAATTTCCACAAGCAAAATCATTTTATATTTCAATTATTGTTTCATTGCTTATAGGTGTATCTCTTGACTTTTTAGGAATAAGCCCAATAAAGGCGTTAGTATTTACAGCAATATCTTATGGCCTCACAGCACCTGTATTAATTGCCATTATACTACACATTGGTAACAACAAAAAAATAATGCAGCAAAATACCAATTCTAAGTTATCAAATATACTTGGCTTTATAACTTTAATACTTATGACTGTAGCAGCAATTGCTTTAATATATTTTTTGTTCGTAACATAAATGGCGACAGATATTTTAACTAAATTAAAGAAATGAATAATGCGTCCCTTAAACGGGGGTAAGTTTAACCATTCTTACCTTTGGTAAATAAAAAGCCTATAATGCAACAAATTCTTTTAATTGAAGACGAACAAAGAATTGCCAACCTTATTAAACGAGGTTTGGAAGAGCAGGGATTTATTATAACTGTTGCTTATGATGGATTAATGGGTAAAAAATTAGCTATTGCAAACAATTACGATCTCGTTATCACTGACATCATTTTGCCTAATATAAATGGCATTGAACTTTGTAAAGTAATCAAAAGTATAAAGCCTGATATGCTTGTTATAATGCTTACTGCTTTGGGAACCACTGATGACAAAGTAGAGGGTTTTGATGCCGGCGCAGACGATTATTTAGTGAAGCCTTTTGAATTAAGGGAATTGTATGTTCGCATTCGTGTTTTATTAAAAAGGTTGATTAATAAACCAAATGCCCAAGGATTTATTTTAAAATATGCAGATATTGAATTTAACCTAAATACTAAAATTGTAAAACGAAACGGTAAAGAAATTGAACTTACTCCAAAGGAGTTGAAGCTATTGGAATATATGATGCAGAATACGGAGAGGGTTTTAAGCCGTGTAGAAATCGCCGAAAAAGTATGGGATACAACATTTGACACAGGCACAAATTTTATTGATGTTTACATTAATTATTTGCGTAAGAAAATAGACAAAGGTTTTGATACCAAATTAATACATACTAAGCCGGGTCTTGGTTTCATATTTAAACAAGATAGTTATGCAGATTAGAACAAGGCTTACTATTTTATTTACCACCTTAACAGCGTTACTATTATTAGTTTTTGCAATAACCATTTATTTATCTTCATCAAAAACACGGGAGGATGAATATTTTAAAAGACTCCAGCAACAAGCTTCTACAAAAGCCAATTTATTATTTGATACAAAAGTTGCACCGAATGTTTTGCAGCTGATTTATCAAAACGTTCCCAGCACTTTATTTCAAGAAGAAGTAGCTATTTATGATACCACATTTCACTTGCTTTACCACGATGCAGTTAAAATTGATAAAGTAAAAGAAACCAGAGCTATGATTGACAGCATTGTAACTCTGAAAGAAATAAGGTTTTATGTAAATAACCTTCAGGCAATAGGGTTTTTATATGAACATGAAAATAACCATTACATTGTTACTGCAGCAGCCAAGGATGAATATGGATTTGCAAAACTTGCTAACCTACGCAACACATTAATAATATCTTTTCTTATTAGCATCATAATGATATTTATTGTAGGGAGATTTTTAGCCAGACAATCATTAAAGCCCGTTTTAGTTTTAGTTGATAAGGTGAAAAAAATTACAGCTACTAATTTAGATTTAAGGATAGATGAAGGAAACAGAAAAGACGAAATTGCAGCGCTCGCTATTACATTTAATGAAATGCTTAATCGGCTTGAGAAATCTTTTGATGCTCAGAAAATGTTTGTATCTAATATTTCTCACGAATTAAGGACACCATTAGCCATCATTATTTCGGAATTGGAACTGGCAATAAGTAAGGAAAGGAATATGAAGGAATATAAAGAGGTTATTTCTTTTGCCTTACAGGATGCAAAACGATTGGCAAAATTATCAAATGGACTGCTTGATTTTGCAAAAGCCAGTTACGACCAAAGTGAAATTGCCTTTAAAGAAATGCGCTTAGATGAAATACTCCTGGATGCAAGGAAGCAGGTACTTAAATCAGACTCCAATTATAAGATCGTCATAAATTTTATTGATGAAGAAGCCGAAGATGATGACTATATTTCAATAAATGGCAACGAGTATTTACTAAAAGTGGCTTTTATAAACCTGATGGAAAACGGCTGTAAGTTTTCATCAGATAATACATGCACAATTACCATTTCACATAAACATCCTCTGGCAGTATTGCAATTTGAAGATAATGGCATTGGCATTGCAAAAGAAGATTTACCCAATATTTTCATGCCTTTTTATCGTGGCTCAAACAAAAAGTATGCTGATGGTAATGGCATCGGTTTATCGCTCACACAAAAAATAATTAAACTACACAAAGGCAATATTACAGTTCAATCAAACGAAAATATTGGTACAACATTTACTATTGAGTTTTTACACATTTAATATTTCTAATAACTTTCTAATAACTTTCTAAAGTATTTCTAACAACCCCTTTAACGGTTTTTTTTTATTTTTACATACTAAATATAAATGAAATGGACGCAGACTCTTATAATAAAAAATCATATCATCTCGCCTAATCTGCGCAGCTTTTTTAAAAAATTGTTCAATTAAGCAAACAAATTGTTCAACAGGTTTAAAAAAGAAAAAATGGCTATTTTAGATTTTACTTCACGTCTCGGCATGGCATTCTTATTAGGTGCGCTTATCGGTATTGAAAGGCAATGGAGGCAAAAGAGTGCAGGTCTTAGAACAAATACTTTAGTATCGTTAGGTTCAGCCGCTTTTATTTTGCTCTCCGTTTCGCTTACAGGAAACTTAGGCGATCCAAGCCGAGTAGCTTCTCAAATTGTTACGGGTATTGGTTTCTTGGGTGCAGGTGTAATTATGAAAGATGGTATGAGCATTCAAGGCTTAAATACTGCTGCAACAATTTGGTGTTCTGCTGCTGTTGGTTCATTGGCCGGCATTGGCTTATTTGCTGAAGCTACAATTGTTACCATTGCAATTATGCTTACTCATTTAATACTTCGTCCATTGGGCAATAGGTTGAGCAAACTACCTTTTATAAAATCTGATACTGTACAAACTGAGTATTTATTTACCATCCTTTGCAAGGAAAAAATTGAAAATTATATCCGTGTCTTACTTATACAGCATGTAGCAAATGATGACAAACTACTGATGCGATCGCTTACCAGCAGTGATAATGGCGATCCCAACTATGCCATCATCACTGTAGAAATAACAGCTATTTCTCCCCAAGATTTATTAATGGAAAAAGTTGCTGGACGATTAACTAAAGAACAGGATGTAATGAAAGTAAAATGGGAAATAGTGGGGGCTCAAAATGATATTTAAAAATTTATAATGAAAAAATATATCAGTTGGCTTAGTGCCATAATAATTATTGCAATAGCAGTATGTATAGTAGATCTAAATATTAGTACGTATCACAATCCCAATAACGTAATACCAAAATTAAAAGTGAGCCTGATTGCTTTATCCATCATCCTTGGTATCATAATCGCAAATATTTTAGTTCAAAAAAGAAAATACAAATAATTGAAATGATAAAAGAAACAGCACAAAAATTAAAAAAAAGTTTCGCCGCAGATACCTCTTCAAATGGCTTTCACACCAACGCTGAAATAAAATTAAAAAACGCTGCAAAAGCCGATAAAGATTTTTACTTAACCATGTTAGATAGTAAAGAATCAGGCTTGTCAATTAATGAAGTACAAAACAAACAAAAACAATTTGGACTCAATGAAATTGCACACGAAAAGGCACCCGCTTGGTACATCCAGTTCCTTCAGGCTTTTTTAAACCCGTTTATTGGGGTATTAATAGTTATTGCCATTATTTCTTTAATAACCGATGTACTGATCATCTCACCAAAAGACCGAGATTATAAAACCCTTACAGTGCTTTCAATAATGGTTTTCCTTAGTTCTTTTTTGAGGTTTTGGCAAGAGTATAGAAGTAATAAAGCTGCCGAACAATTAAAAAGTATGGTAAAAACTACTGCTTTGATTTTGCGAGAAAACGTTGGCAAAAAAGAAATTGATATTAAAGAAATTGTTCCTGGCGATATCGTTTTTTTATCTGCCGGCGATATGATACCTGCCGACTGCCGAATTATACAATCAAAGGATTTGTTTATAAGCCAATCAATGCTTACAGGCGAGGCATTGCCTGTGGAAAAAAGAGAATTTAAAATTGATAATGCAGACACAAAATCACCTCTAGAGCTAGAAAATATTTGTTTTATGGGAACAAATGTTGTTAGTGGATCGGCAATGGCAATTGCAGTTACTACAGGCAATCAAACTTATTTTGGTTCCATTAGTAAATCACTTACTGGCAAACGTGCAGAAACAAGTTTTGATAAAGGCGTAAATAGTGTGAGTTGGTTATTGATTCGGTTTATGCTGATAATGGTGCCATTGATTTTTTTAATAAATGGTTTTGTAAAACACGATTGGTTAGAAGCCTTATTGTTTGCGATAGCAGTTGCTGTTGGCTTAACGCCAGAAATGCTACCGATGATCGTAACTGCAAATCTTGCAAAAGGTGCATTGAATATGAGCAAAAGAAAGGTGATTGTAAAACGTTTAAATGCCATTCAAAATATTGGTGCGATGGATATTTTGTGTACCGATAAAACAGGCACTTTAACAATGGATAAAATTGTTTTGGAAAGACACCTCAACATTTTTGGCGACCAGGATGAAGAAGTGCTGAAATGGGCATATTTAAATAGTTATCATCAAACAGGGTTAAAAAATTTATTGGATGTTGCCGTTTTAGAACATATAGAAGTTCACGAACACTTAAAAGCAGAAGAATATTTTTTGAAGGTAGATGAAATTCCATTCGATTTTCAACGCCGCAGAATGTCGGTTATTTTAAAGCAACGCAACG
The DNA here is from genome assembly GCA_043787295.1 of Ferruginibacter sp. Lineage (GTDB taxonomy): Bacteria > Bacteroidota > Bacteroidia > Chitinophagales > Chitinophagaceae > Ferruginibacter. Next base: position 11,297 of record JAYVVD010000052.1, read on the forward strand.
GCAAACATTTGTTAATCTGCAAAGGTGCTGTTGAAGAAATGCTGGATTTGTGTAGCTATGCTTTTGACCCCGGGGAAGATAAGCAGCTACACATAGAAAACGATAAAATAATTAATATGGATGAAAAAATGCGTATCCGTATTTTAGAAACATCCAAAAAATTAAATGCAGAAGGATTAAGAGTTTTATTGGTGGCTATAAAAGAGTTTGACAACCGTGCATTAACCTACTCCGTTGCTGATGAAAGCGAAATGATATTGACAGGATTTATAGGTTTTTTAGATCCCGCAAAACCCTCTGCAAAACCATCTATCGAAGCATTGCACAAATTAGGTGTTTCATTAAAAGTATTAACAGGCGATAACGAAATTGTAACCAAAAAAATATGCAAGGATGTGGGCATTCCTATCACTAACATCATAATTGGTAATGAGCTGGAAAAAATAACAGATGAAGAACTTACAACAAGAATAGACGAAATAAGCATATTTGCCAAATTAAGCCCTGCCCAAAAAAGCCGTGTGGTAAAAGTATTGCAGGCCAAAGGGCACACCGTTGGTTTTATGGGCGATGGCATTAACGATGCAGGGGCTTTGCGTGATGCTGATGTGGGTATTAGCGTGGACACCGCTACAGATATTGCCAAAGAAAGTGCAGATATTATTTTGCTTGAAAAAGATTTAATGGTGCTTCGCAAAGGTGTTATATATGGCAGACGAACATTTGGCAATATTATCAAGTACATAAAAATGACTGCCAGCAGTAACTTTGGTAATATGTTCAGCATGTTGGGCGCAAGTGCATTTCTGCCATTTTTGCCCATGCTACCTATTCAAATTTTGGTAAACAATCTTTTGTATGATATTTCGCAGGTATCTATCCCTTGGGATAGTATGGATGCAGAATATTTAGAACAACCAAAAAAATGGAATGCAGGAGGTATAGCAAAGTTCATGGTTTATATCGGGCCCATCAGTTCCATTTTTGACTACGCTACTTTTGCTTTAATGTGGTTTGTTTTTAAAGCTAATTCCCCCGAGCATCAAAGCCTGTTTCAATCTGCATGGTTTGTTGAAAGCTTACTATCGCAAACTTTGATTGTTCACATGATACGTACCAGAAAAATTCCTTTTATACAAAGTTGGGCAACCGCACCTGTAGTGGCACTTACATCAGTCATCATGTTAATTGCTATTGCTATTCCTTTTTCACCATTGGCAGCATCCTTTAAAATGGTCGCATTGCCAATAAGTTTTTTTCCTTGGATATTAGCAATATTGGTGAGCTATTGTGTGCTTACTCAGTTAGTGAAAACATGGTTTATTAAAAAATTCAATCAATGGCTATAATTAATTTCAAGAGAGTTTGCTTTTTAGTTTGCATGTGTATTTGTTTTGGAAAAGTAAGTATTGCGCAAGATAATTATGAGATACAGGTTTATGGATCCGAAACTGTTCCTAAAAATTCCACTATGTTAGAATTGCATAGCAATTTCACTTTTAATGGAAGTAAGGATAAAGTAAACGGTGTATTACCCACCAATCATGTGTTTCATGAAACCATTGAAATTACACATGGCTTTACCGAATGGTTTGAAACGGGATTTTATTTATTTAATACTATTGGGAATAGTGGAAGAACGGCTTATGTGGGCAGCCATATAAGACCAAGAGTGATGCTTCCTAATAAATACCACTTTCCTGTCGGTCTTAGTTTTTCTGCGGAAATCGGATACCAGAAAAAAGAGTATAGTGAAGATGATTGGACACTTGAACTGAGGCCCATTATTGATAAAACCATTAAGCGAGTATATCTTTCTTTCAACCCAGTTATTGGAAAGGTACTTCATGGGTTAAATACAGATAAAGGTTTTATTTTTTCACCCAATGTCAAGATGAGTTATGCGTTTACTAAAGTTATTGCTGCGGGTTTCGAGTACTATGGTAGTTTGGGAGCCGTAAATAAGTTTAGTCCTTATCAGCAACAACA
>JAYVVD010000053.1:0-17643 GCA_043787295.1 Ferruginibacter sp.
TGTTTTTGATGGTTAATTCTTCATTTGTAGCAGTAAGATCGTATTCGGTAAAAAGAGAACTGTTTTCAGGATTTTCAGTGATTCTTTCTGCACTTCGTACAGTAGAAGCTTTGCCGCTGATTAGAAGAAGAAAGATAGATAAAAAAATAAGTGCGAAAATAGCTATGGACAAATTATTAAACGAGTCCATGCTACCCACGAAATACAATACAATTAAAAATGAAAATAAAAACCTCTCTGTTTTAAAAAATTAAGTCTGCGGTTTTTTTCTTCTTCTCCAAAAACATGAATATAAAAACTACCTCAGTCATTTTTAGTTATACCATATTTTAAAAACTCCATTATTTTTTTCTAAGAGAAGCTTTTTTAGGAGCGGTTTTTTTTGTTGCTGATTTTGTTGCTGCCTTCTTTTTTGCAGGTGATTTTTTGTCAAAAGCTTTAGGATCTTGTGTTAATATCATTTTTTTAATACTGTCTAAATTAAGAACAGTAAGTTCTTCTGTCGTATATTTTCCATTAGCACCACCGCCAATAACTTTAAGTTTCTTTTTATTAAATTTTATAATTGGTCCCCACTGCCCGTTTTCCAATGTAATTTTTTCTTCCGGCCAGTTTTGGATAATTCGGTTAGATTCTTTCTCTAACTTTTTTTCAATTAATTCATTGCAATCCTTTTGGGTAAGCACTTCAAAGTCGTATGCCCGAGGTATGTTTATGTACATCTCATTCCACTTTATAAATGGACCGAATCTGCCTTTGCCTTTTGTTATTGGTTTATCTTCATAATGCGCTATGGGCGCATCTTCCACTCTTTTTGCATTAATAATTTCTATGGCCCTGTTAATATCTACTGACGCAGCCTGTTCTCCCCTCGGCATAGAAATAAATGTATCGCCAAATTTTACATAAGGTCCAAATCTACCAATGCCGGTTGTTACATCCTGTCCTTCATATTCACCTAAAGGGGCACCAACTTTAAAAAGTTCCAACGCTTCTTCCAAAGTGATTGTCTCTATACTTTGCTGTGCAGTAAGTTTTGCAAACCTTGGTTTTTCTTCATCTGTTTGTGCACCAATCTGAACCATTGGTCCAAAGCGACCCATGCGTGCACTAATCGGCTTCCCCGTTGCTTCATCAGTACCTAAGATTCTTTCGCCTTTTGCTCTTTCTGCTGTTTCCAAAGTATGTTCTACACCTGTATGAAAGGGCGTGTACCAATCGCCAACCATTTTATTCCACACCATTTTACCATCTGCAATGGCATCAAATTCCTCTTCAATATTTGCTGTAAAAGAATAATCCATTACTCTTTTAAAATGCTCACTCAAAAAATCTGTCACAACAAGACCTAAATCTGTTGGAAATAATTTTCCTTTTTCCGCACCGGTATTTTCTTCAGAAGATGTTTTGGTAATAGTATCATTTTTTAAAGTAATTAACCTTACTGTTCTTTTTGTTGGTTCTTTATCTTTCTTTATAACATAATTTCTTTTTACGATGGTAGAAATAGTTGGTGCGTACGTACTCGGTCTACCAATACCTAATTCTTCGAGTTTTTTTACCAACGATGCCTCTGTGTAACGTGCACCTGGTCTTGTAAATCTTTCTGACCCAGTCATTTCTCTGAATGCAAGTTTTTGCCCTACAGTTAAATTTGGCAATCTGCTTTCGCCTTCCTCATTTTCCTCTTCATCATCTGTACTTTCTAAATACACTTTTAAAAAACCATCAAATTTCAATACTTCACCACTAGCACTCAGTTCTTGCTTATTGGTACTTATTTCGATTTTTGAAGTAGTTTTTTCAAAAATAGCATCGCTCATTTGAGAAGCAATAGTACGTTTCCATATTAATTCATACAAACGACTCAGATCCTGGTCTGCCACGGAACGGGCATCCATATAAGATGGTCGAATAGCCTCATGTGCTTCCTGAGCACTTTCGTTTTTATTTTTATATTTTCTTATTTGTAAATATTTATCGCCAAAGCTGCTGTTTATTTCTTTTTTAATAGCGTCCATGGCTGTTTCGCCAAGATTTACGCTGTCTGTTCTCATGTAAGTTATCTTACCGCTTTCGTACAATTTTTGTGCAAGCAACATTGTTTTACTTACACCATAGCCAAGTTTCCTGCTGGCTTCCTGTTGTAAAGTAGAAGTTGTGAATGGCGCTGCAGGTGTGCGTTTACCAGGTTTTACCTGAATATCTTTTACGGTATAATCTGCACCAATACATGTTTGCAAAAATTGTTCTGCATTTGCCTGCTGGTCAAATTTTGCGCCCTCGGCCTTAAAAAATATTGTGCGCTCATTAAGGTCAATAGCACCTAATAATGCTTCAATTTTAAAACTGCTTACCGATGTAAACTGATTTATTTCCCTTTCTTTTTCAGCAATCAATTTTACTGCTACACTTTGAACACGGCCAGCACTTAGGCCGCCCTGCATGCCAATTTTTTTCCAAAGCACCGGGCTAAGTTCAAAGCCTACAATCCTATCAACAACTCTTCTTGCCTGTTGCGCATTTACAAGATTCATATTTATGAGCCTGGGATTAGCTACAGCTTTTTGTATTGCCGGCTTTGTAATTTCATGAAAAACGATGCGCTTGGTAGTTTTAGGATCCAGTTTTAAAACTTCTGCCAAATGCCAGCTAATAGCTTCACCCTCCCGATCTTCATCCGATGCCAGCCAAACCTCGTCACATTTTTTTGCAGCACTTATTAAATCCTTCACCACTTTGTCCTTTTCAGCAGGAATAATATATTTAGGTATAAAATTGTTGTTTACATCTATACCCATATCATTTTTCTCCAGATCTCTGATGTGACCAAAGCAACTTTTTACTTCGAAATCTTTTCCTAAAATGGCCTCTATTGTTTTTGCTTTTGCAGGAGACTCCACTATTAATAAATTCTTTGCCATAATCTTTTTTATGTTTCTGTAAACAGTTTTCTTCTAAACTTAATTATTAAACCTTACGATTTTAGAAGATGCAAAGTTTGTGCAATATTAAATGAAAATTAAAAAACGCTCATTTAAATGATTTTATTATAGATATGCTGTTTGTTTTAAGTAAACTACTTTCAATATATTTACAATTGGTTTTATTGATATTTTTTTAACTGTTTAGGCTTACAAGTAATTTAATGAATATAACTTTTGTTGGATGTGGTAATGTTGCATCAGTAATAGCAAGACTTTGCGAAGAAAAGGGGTACATTATCCAGCAGGTAATTGCCCGAAATAAAATTGCAGGAGAGGAATTTGCCCAAAAATTTAAATGTGATCTCGTAAATTTTAATGAACACCCTAATAAAGAAACAGATTTGGTAATTGTTGCACTGTCTGACAACTCATTGCCTGAAGCTATCAACAATTTAAATTTCGGTTCTGTGCCCGTTGTGCATACTGCCGGTTCGTGCAATATGGAGGTACTCGAAACTATGTCAAAAAATATTGGCGTATTGTATCCTTTACAAACTTTAAAAAAAGAAATGAAAATAGTTCCCGAAATTCCTTTTTTAATTGAGGGAAACAATGATTGGACTATACAATTTATACAAATATTTGCAAATACTTTAAGCCACAGTGTAACTATTCAAAATGCTGATCAGCGGTTACGGCTGCATGCATCTGCCGTAATAGTAAATAATTTTACCAATTATCTTTTTAGTGTGGCTGAAAAATTTTGTAACGATGAAATGGTTGACTTTAAATTATTGTTACCGCTTATAAAACAAACATCAGCACGGGTGCAGGACAATTCACCACAGAGTATGCAAACAGGGCCAGCGGTAAGGGGCGACATAACTACACTCGATAAACATTTGCGGTTGTTGACTGATTATCCTAAACTACGTACACTTTATATGAGGCTTACTGATGGGATTATGAATGGTTGATAACCTAAAACTTTTTTATATTTGAAATAAATATTAGAAAAAAAATTGATGAATAAACTTTGCTGTATTGCTTTATTATTTTTTTACTCATCTGTTTACAGTCAAAATAATGTAAGAACAATTATACATGATTTATCGCAACAAAAGGCTGTAAAGATTTTTATAACAGGTTCGTTTAATAACTGGAATCTGGAAGAAGCCAAATATGCTCTGCAAAAATTAGATTCCAATAAATGGGAAATTCTTTTGAAAGACATACCAATAGGAACGCTCAGTTACAAATTTACACAAGGCCAATGGGGTACAGAAGAAGTTACAGTAACTTGAGAAAACGTAGGCAATCATACCATCGAAAGTGAAACAGATAATGCTTTACAGATAAATATTTTTGGCTGGAAGAATAACTCGTCTCAACCAAAAAAACATACTGCCAGTAAAAATGTTTACCTAATAACATATTCATTTTATATTCCTCAACTGACCCGTTACATAAAAATAGCCATTTATCTTCCATCAAATTATAACAGTTCAAAAGACCGTTATCTAGTACTATGATATGAATGATGGACAAAATTTATTTGATGAATATATTGGCTCGTTAACCAAGGAACCATCAAAAAAAAGCAAATCGATTTTGGTTTTATGCCGGCAAAAAAGAGAGTAGCAAAATGGTGTGTGATATGTAAAATGTAAAAAATAATATTAAGAAAAATCCAAAAAATGATATTCTATTTACTGTAGATGTAATGGGAGCACACAATGATCAAACATAGTGAAAGTGGTTCCCATCATTTTATATATGGTGGATGCAAGACAATAGACAATAAAAATGATTATTTGTAAGGCACCACGATATCTGTCTGCTGTTTGTAAGCATCAATTTTTCCTTTTTTAGCTACAAATGGATTGTCAACATAAATTTCATAAGCCGGAGCAGCTTTTTTTCTGTTTCGTTCCTTCAACATATCTACAACTGCATCGTAACCTACATTACTCATTACATTCGGACCAAAAAAATGTGCCACCAATGCACTATCGCCTCCTGTCTTCTTAATAAAAAAGCCTTTTGGCATTTTTGCAGGTACTTTATCTACGGGTATGCCAATTTCAAAAAAGAATGGTGCTTTTTGCAATTTGTACCAAGCCATTGGCTTCCCTGCTATTTTTAATTTTGCTGCTGCAATTGCATCAGGTATTTTTTTATTGTAGATATTACTAAGTTTAACACTCAAGCCTGCACTTGTTGCTGAGCTGTCTTTTACGCAAAAAACAATCCTTTTAACCTCTACTGTATCTATGATATTTATAATCGGACCTTTTTGTAGAATTTCTGTTTTACTGTTTGTAACAGTTTCTTTTTTTATCAACGGCGGCGAGGGTGGCGAGGCTTCTTTGTTATCTTTGCATCCAATAAAAATTACCGAAAACAAGATTATTAATAGGAGGGAAGAATACAATTTCATTTTTTAAAGTATATCGATTAAGAATTTGCAAAGTAGTGTTTAAATTTTACGGATGATGTAGTTTCTTCATCCATATTTTTGATAATAGGTAATTTACAGTAGTTTTGCACTCCGAAATAAGCACCATGTATAGCATTACTTTCAATTTTGAACAAAAAGGTTTAACACCAATAATCATTTCTAACGTTTCGTCTGGAGAGTCTATTTTAGAAGTTGCCTTAAAAAATAATATTGATCTTCACCATAACTGTGGCGGTGTTTGCGCATGCAGTACCTGTCATTTATATGTAAACAAAGGTGAAAATTTAATTGAAGAGCTAAGTGACAGAGAGGAAGATTTTATTGACAGGGCCACAAACCCAAGGTTATCTTCCAGGCTTGGTTGCCAATGTGTTTTGATAGGAGAAGGTGGTGAGCTTGAAGTTACATTACCGGATCAAACACAATTTTTTGGGGAATAACATAAAGTATTGAATTATAAAATAAGACACATATTATGAGTTTTGAATTACCCATACACTGGAACGATTATGAGGATATAGCCATTAAATTATATGAAAAATTTGGCAATGATTTTAATGAGGGTAAAATTTACAGACTTCGTTTTACAGATCTTTTAAACTGGGTATTGGAAATTCCAAGTTTTGTTGGCAAAAGAGAAGAAAGCAATGAAGGGCATTTGGAAATGATACAAAGCACATGGGTTTACGAATGGAGAGACAACCAAAAATAAAAAAGTATGAATACTTTGACCCTTTTAAAAAACATCAGGTTGTTTGTTTTTGATGTAGATGGTGTACTTACAGATGGATCAATTATTTTACTGGATAATGGTGAACAGGCAAGGCAAATGAACATAAAAGATGGATATGCTTTACAACTTGCAATAAAGCATGGTTACGAAATTTTAATAATTTCCGGTGGCACTTCCGAGGCTGTAAAAATCCGCCTTCAAAAATTAGGTATTCAACATGTTTCACTCGGAATAGTTAACAAGAGAGAATTACTTTTAAATTTTATTGCAGCTCATAATTTTAAAAAAGAGGAAATTCTTTACATGGGTGATGATGTACCTGATGTTTTGCCCATGAAAGAGGCGGGAGTAGGCTGTGCCCCTGCTGATGCAGTTGCAGAAATAAAAAGTATTGCTCATTATATTTCTCCTGCCGTAGGTGGCAAAGGATGCGTAAGAGATGTTATTGAAAAGGTTTTAAAACTGAATGACCACTGGAATGAACCAAATACGGTAACTTCCATTTAAACCAAAATTTTTAGTTGATAATACAATAAATGAAATTAATAGTTGCATTTTTCAAGTTAATACGATGGCCCAATCTCCTTTTTATTGCCATCACACAAGCACTTTTTTACTATTGCATTTATACGCCGCTCCTATTAAATTTCCCCACAAACAATAACCAGTTTCTTTTTTTCATTTTAATGATAGCCTCCGTTTTTATTGCAGCTGCCGGCTACATTATTAATGACTATTTTGATTTTCAAATTGACAGTATAAATAAACCCCAGCGAATTGTTATTAATAAATTTATAAAAAGAAGATGGGCAATTGTATGGCATTTACTACTTTCTGCATTTGGTATTTTAATGAGCCTGTATGTTAGTTTTAAAACTGGCGTATGGCTGGTTGCTTTAATAAATATTTTTTGTGTTGTCATCTTGCTGTTTTATTCCACCACATTTAAAAGAAAACTTTTATCGGGTAATTTAATAATTGCTGCTCTTACAGGGTGGGTTATTCTGGTAGTTTATCTTTTTGGTGGTGCAGATATTTTTTCGATTCAAGGTTGGTCCACGAAAGTCTCAACAATAGATGTTCCCCGGTTTTTTAAATTTACACTGCTCTACACTTCTTTTGCATTTATTATGACATTAATACGGGAAGTAATAAAAGATTTAGAAGATATGGAAGGTGATAGAAAATACCATTGCAAAACGATGCCGATAGTATGGGGAGTACCGGTCGCAAAAATTTTTACAGCAGTTTGGATCTTGGTTTGTATTGCAATACTTGCCGTTTTACAATTATATGCATGGCAGTCAGGTTGGTGGTGGGTAACTATTTACATTCTTCTGTTAACTGTGTTTCCGTTGGCTTTGTTACTTCAAAAATTATATCAGGCTTCTACCTCTGCTCATTATCATGTATTAAGTAAAATTGTAAAAATGGTAATGCTTGCCGGCATATTATCAATGTTATTTGTAAAATTTATTTTATAATGTTTAGCCATAAAGTTATACTCGCTTCACAATCCCCCAGGCGAAGAGAATTAATGCAGCTTGCAGAAATTGACTTTGATGTTATTGTTGCAGATACTGATGAAAGTTACCCAACAAGTTTATCATTTGAAGAGATTGCAATTCACATTGCGAAAAATAAAGCGCTTGCTATAGCTCATCAAAATAAAACTGATAAAATAATTATTGCTGCGGATACGATTGTTGTTTGCAATGACCGAGTAATTGGTAAACCGAAAAATGAAGATGATGCAGTAAAAATAATTTCCAAATTATCAGGAAAAAAGCATAACGTTATAACCGGTGTTTACATGGTACAAAAAACAAAAGAAATTTTCTTTGCAGATGTAACAGAAGTTAGCTTTCACAACCTCACAGAAACTCAAATTAAATACTACGTAAATAAATACAAACCTTTTGATAAAGCGGGTGCATATGCCATACAGGAATGGATAGGAGCCGTAGGTATTAAAAACATTAATGGCGATTTCTACAATGTAATGGGCCTTCCAATAAGCAGGGTAGTAGCCGCTTTGCAGGAATTCGAATCTTATTAATATTCTTAGAGCAAGTTTTTGCATCATGTATTCACACATCGATTTAATAATATATTTTATTACATTTGGTATATTATTTTTCTTTTATGACCGAACAGCTTCTTCAATTTATATGGCAGTTTCAATATTACAATAAAAGCAATTTAATTTCAAATAAAGGAGAAGAAATACAGATCATTCATCCGGGTTTTCATAATACCAACCAAGGACCTGATTTTTTAAATGCCAGGGTAAAAATTGAAGACACTATTCTTGCCGGAAGTATTGAAATACACATCAATGCAGGCGAATGGAAGGTACACAAACACAGCAGTGACAGCAATTACAACAACGTAATTTTACACGTAGTTTGGATCAACAATAAAAATTTAGAAGTTGATTTCTCTACACTCGAATTGAGCAGTCGGGTTTCCTCCTTATTGCTGAATAAGTATGAAAGCTTAATGATGAACCGCAATTTTATTCCATGCGAAGAACAGATTGCAACAGTGAATGAATTTACTTTTACGGCCTGGAAAGAAAGGCTGATAGTGGAGAGGCTACAGGAAAAAGCAACTCTCATTTCTATAAAATTAGAAAAATCCAACAATCATTGGGAAGAAATATTCTGGCAACTGCTGGCAAAAAATTTTGGAATTAAAATTAACAGCGATGCTTTTGAAAGTATGGCAATTTCTATTCCGCTTAGTATTTTAGCAAAGCATAAAAACCAGCTTCACCAGCTGGAAGCCATGTTGATGGGTCAGTGCGGACTTTTAAACAACGACTTTACAAATTATTATGGGGTTATGTTACAAAAAGAATACAGATTTCTTCAAAAGAAATATGATCTAAAGCCAACGCATATGCCGCTTTATTTTTTACGCATGAGGCCGGCAAATTTTCCAACCATAAGGCTATCACAATTAGCTGTATTAATCCATAATAGCAGCCATTTATTTTCAATTATAAAAGAAGCCGGCAATTTAAAAGAAGTAGAAAAACTTTTAGAGGTTACTGCCAACGACTATTGGCATTATCATTACTCATTTGATGAAGAAACTGTTTTTAAAAAGAAAAAACTTGGAACTCAGATGATTCAAAACATAATTATAAATACTGTGTTGCCATTTTTATATGCATACGGCTGGTATAATAACGCAGAGCCTTATAAAGAAAAAGCATTATTATGGGCAACGCAATTATTACCTGAACAAAATTTTATTACAAAAGGCTTTGCTGAATTGGGAATCAATAATAAATCTGCTTTCGATTCTCAGGCACTTATTCAATTAAAAAACAAATATTGCAACCACAAAAGATGCCTTGACTGTGCAGTAGGCAACAGTATCTTAAAAAAAGAAACGGCTGTCTAAGTTTACCAATTGTAAGTTATTAAAACTTGCATATCTGGATGAAGACTTTTAGTTACAGGGCAATTATTTCCTACTCTTTGTAAAATAGCTCTATCTTTTTCATCTAACTGCAAGGTTGATGGCATATTAAATTTTACTTCAATTTTTGCCACTCTTCGAGGATCAGGTAACATGTGTTTGGTTACTTCAACGGTAGTTTCTGATAGATCAATTTTCATATCATCGGCCTTAATACCCATCGTTGTTGCAACACAGGTTGCCAGAGAAACACACAACAAATCCGTAGGGCTAAATCTTTCGCCTTTGCCTCGGTTGTCAGTTGGCGCATCCGTTTCTATTACACTTCCACTTTGGAGGTGTGTAGCTTCACATCTAAGTGTGCCTTTATAAATTATATTCGCTGTCATACTTTAAGATTTTATTTTGATTTTGAAAGAATTAAATTATTCCATACTGAGCGTTAACAGTATATTTTTGTATAAATTTACTTAGATAAATATTCCACATGAATAAAATATTTTTTTCACTTCTAATTTTGCCTTTTTCAAATAATATAATGGCGCAAGAGAGAACAAAAAGTACAAAAGAACAAAAAAAAGAAATCCGTAAAGAAAGAGTAATTGCTATTGCTAGGCAGGAAGAGGAAGGTGTAATAACATACAGCAAACAAATTTTGGGAGGACTTAAACTTACAACCGATGGCTATGGTGCTTTTTTGGAGATCGGCAGAGCCCAGTCGGTAAAAAAAGCATTACTTTTTCAACTTGATGTTTCCGAAAGAAAACATCCTAAAGAGGAAAAACAATTTAGCCAGAGCAGTAACACAGGTCCATTTATTTATGGCAAAATCAATTTTTTTTATCCTGTAAAATTGGGTGTGCAGCAACAGTTTTTACTTGGCAATAAAGGCAATAAAAATGGTGTAAGCGTAAGTGGAAATATTGGAGGCGGAATTAGCATAGGATTTCTAAGACCTTATCTACTTGGATATGATAGTGCAGGAACACAAATTTTTAAAGGTCTTGCAGACGACAGTACAAGATTTTTGACTCAAGACCCGATAAGCGGACCAAATTTTGGAACCGGTTTTAATAAATTAAAAGTAACGCCCGGGGCGTACGCAAAAGCAGGCCTGCGTTTCGATTATGGGAAATACAATGAAATGATCAATGCGCTTGAAGTAGGTTTGGTGGCAGAATTTTACAGCAAGGCAATTCCTCAAATGGCTTTTACCAAACACGAAAAGTTTTTCTTTTCTGCGTATGTAAGCATCATGTTTGGCAAAAGAAAATAGTGCATCGGCTGTATCTTTGCATTTAAAGAGATTTCAGGTATGGATTCCAATATATCAACAGAAGATCAAAAAATAAAAAAACCAAATTGGCTGCGTGTAAAACTTCCCATTGGTGAAGAATACAAGCATGTTAGAAATTTGGTGGATACGCATAAACTTCATACGATTTGCGAGAGTGGAAATTGCCCTAACATGGGTGAATGTTGGGGTGCAGGTACTGCTACTTTTATGATTCTTGGTAACATTTGTACACGCAGTTGCGGATTTTGTGCGGTAGCAACAGGAAGACCTGATGCAGTTGATTGGGACGAGCCTCAACGTGTGGCAGAAGCTATTCATTTAATGAAAGTAAAACATGCAGTTATTACTTCTGTTGACAGAGATGAATTAAAAGATGGTGGAAGTATTATTTGGGAAAATACTATTAAAGCTGTTTATGCTTTAAATCCTGATACAACTTTAGAAACGCTTATACCGGACTTTAAAGCAGAAAAACACAACATTCAAAGAATAATAGATGCAGCTCCACATGTTGTAAGCCATAATATTGAAACAACCGAAAGACTTACGAAACAGGTTCGCATACAAGCCAAATACTGGCAAAGCATGGAGACTTTAAAAATTTTAAGAGAAGGTGGCATGCGTACCAAAAGTGGTATTATGTTAGGTTTGGGAGAAGCTAAAGAAGAAGTTGTTCAAACTTTAAAAGATTTGTATAACAGTGGGGTTGATGTTGTTACAATTGGACAATATCTTCAGCCTACAAAAAAACATTTACCTGTAGAAAGATTTATTCATCCTGACGAATTTGCAGAATACAGAGAAATAGGTTACCAGTTAGGATTGGATTATGTGGAGAGTGGGCCGTTGGTTAGATCATCTTACCACAGCGAAAAGCATGTCATAAAAAACTGGGGAAGAAATAAATGGATGGAAGAAAAGCAGGAAAATTTTTAAAAAACAATATTCTAATAATTAAAGAAGCCGGTTGTAAAATACAATCGGCTTCTTTAATATTACACAGCTACTAAAACAGTATATTTTTTAAGTTGTTAACTTGCCATCAAAAATAAATTCAGCAAAATCTAAAAGTTAAAAAGTTGATTAATATTTTCAGTAAAAAATTTCTTCCTGCAGGTTTGGTTTTTATAATTTTTATTGCAGTTTCTGTATTGCTCAGGTTGGCTCTCATGTTTCAATCTGGGCTAAATGCACACATGCAATTTGGGCAATATGTCGGTTCATTTTTTATAGGAATTTTATATGATGTTTCTGTTGCCTTGTTTGCTATCGTTCCATTAATACTGTATGTGTGGTTACAAAATGATATCATCTACCGAAAAAAAATTATTCCTTTTGTAATTGGAGCATTTATAATTGTAATAGGATTATTAATATTTACCAATATTATTCCAAAGGAATTTAATGCACTGGTATTTAAAATTTTACTTTACTATATTATTTTTCGTTTTGCTTTGTATTTGTTAATGTCATATGTAACTGCAGAGGTAAGAGCTAAAATAAGAATTGTTTTAATAAACATTATGCTGCTTATTACTTTAATGATCATCATTTTTAATGCAGTAAGTGAGTGGTTTTTTTGGGAAGAATTTTCAACCCGATATAATTTTATAGCAGTAGATTATCTTATTTATACAAATGAAGTTATTGGTAATATAAAAGAATCTTACCCTATTTATTTAATTATTACAATACTGTTTATTGTAGTTTTTACTGTACTTTTTACGTTCAGAAAAATAATTTCACGTTGGGCATATCTTTGCCAAAGCATACAGCAAAGAACATGGAAAGCATTGTTGTTATTGGCTTTGGCCATTATTTTTTATTTTACGGTGCAGGAAAAATGGCACCATTTTAGTAAAAATGAATTTGCAAATGAGCTTGCAGGAAATGGAATTTACCAGTTTGGCGTTGCCTTCCAAAACAACGATCTTGATTTTTACAAGTTTTACAAAACTATTCCCGATAGTGAAGCATTCAAAATAGTGAGAGAACAACTTAGCGACAGCAACAGCATCTTCACTACAACTGATCGTTATAACATAGAAAGAAAAATAATTTCCGGCAAAGTCGAAAAGAAATTAAATGTTGTTTTAATAAGTGTTGAAAGTTTAAGCGGGAGTTTTATGCAGCATTTTGGAAGCACTGAAAATATAACGCCGTATTTGGATTCTCTTGCAGATAAAAGTTTATTTTTTACAAATCTTTACGCATCGGGTACAAGAACTGTGAGAGGGTTGGAGGCATTAACTTTATCTATGCCACCCGTGCCTGGGCAAAGCATTATTAAGCGACCAGATAATGCAAATATGTTTACAACCGGGTCAGTTTTTCAAAGCAAAGGCTATGTCACTCAGTTTATTTACGGAGGGTACAGTTATTTTGATAACATGCAGGCTTTTTTTAGTGGAAATGGGTATGAAGTAATTGACAGAAATGCTTTAAAACCTGCAGACATACACTATCAAAATATTTGGGGTGTTGCAGATGAAGATGAATTTACACTTGCACTAAACACTCTTGATAAAAACTATCAACAGCAGAAATTGTTTTTTACGCATATTATGACTGTCTCAAATCATCGTCCTTTTACATATCCTGATGGAAGAATTGATATTCCTTCCAACACACAATCAAGAAGTGGCGCAGTAAAATATACAGACTATTGCATAAATAAATTTTTAAAAGAGGCTACAGAAAAACCATGGTTTAATAACACCATTTTTGTAATTGTTGCTGATCATTGTGCAGGAAGTGCAGGAAGCGTAGAACTTCCGGTAACCGGGTATCATATTCCTCTTTTAATATTTTCACCAAAAAATATTGCACCTGCACAGATTAATGAACTGACTGCACAAATTGATATTGCGCCAACTGTTTTTGGTTTATTGGGTTTTAGTTATAATTCGAAATTTTTTGGACAAGATGTTATAAATACTTTAAAAGATAAACGAAAAGCATTTATCAGTACTTATCAGGGATTAGGTTTTATTAAAGCTGATCAATTGTTGATACAGTCTCCTGTTAGAAAAATAAACCAATACATTCCTGATTTTAAAACAGGTGCAGCCACCATTACCACAACAAATGATAGTTTGGTAAAGATGGCTACATCCTTTTATCAGGCTGCAGCCTGGCTTATAAAAAATAAAAAATTCAGCAAATAACTAGCTTCTGTTTACAATAATTTGATGCTGAACATATCCGGTTCTTTGTTGTGTATTATTGCCGGTATTTGTTTGTTTGTTACAAGTACCTAACGCCCAATAGATAAGAATAAAAATCAGTACAGTAGAAAAACATCCGCCCCCTAATTTTTTTGCACCATAACCCGCAATCAAGGTTTTAAATAAATTGTTCATTTCGTTTTGTTTAGTTGTTAAAGAAATAATGTTTTTTCTAAACAAATTTGATACCGTAAAAATTTCAACTTTAAACGAGAAATCTTATTTATATAAAATCAAAAAGTCCTGAAATTTTTCGGGATTTTGTATGGGATGTTGTTCCTTTATCGCTTAAACAATATTTTATTAGGATTTACTCCCGGAGCCGTTGAAAATGAGAATTTTTTTACGCCATTGCTATTGAAGCAGATTACTTTTCCAGCTGTAGTAAAATTTCCCGCATCTGCAATGTACACATCACCATTCTGTTCATCTATATTTATACCATATGGAGTTTGTACAACGGTTGCATCGGTTATAAATTCATTTCTAATAACTGTATTAGTAGACGTATTATAAACTTTTGCAGTGCCTGTTCCGCCATAATTGTTGTACAGGTAAGCAATATCTCCTGCAATTCTTATGTTGGAATACGAAAAATTATTACCAAGGTTTACTGATGTTAGATTAACAGTTCCGTTTATAACTGAAATAGAGGCAGGAATATTATTATAATTACCATAAGCACTTACAAACACATTTCCAGCTGTATTAATTTCTACTTTATAGGGATTAACACCAACTTTAATTTTTCTAATTTCTATTTCTGAAGTAAGATCAATTAAAGATAGGGTAGAATCTGGTGTTGCATTAAAACCACCTGAATTGGCAACATATAAATAGTTATTAGAGGCTGCAATACCTTCAGGATTTGCACCGACCGTAATTGTTTTTATAATGGAAAGTGACGCTGTATCAATAACACTAACTGTATTGTCATATGCAGTTACATAAACTTTACCACGGGCTCCTACTGCATATCTTGGTTGTTTGTTTGTTGTAGGATCGGTGGGATTAATTAAAAAAGAAATCTTTTTTATTAAAATAGCATTGCTGGCATTTAACACCGTTACATTACCAGACCCATTCATTACAACATAAAGCTTGCTACCATAAATAATAGCATCATTTCCAAGGCTACCTAATCCAGCATTTGCAGGGTTTTGTTGTAAAAAAAAGTCGCCTACAACCGTTGTATTGCTATTTGCATAGTAAGATAGTATAGTATTGTTACCGCCAAAATTCCCTTCGCTTAAAATATATTCACCCACAGCAGCAGATATTAATACCGGTTTAACTTCCTTGGGACCATCTACTTTTTTGCAGCTTGAAAAAATAACTATTGTAACAAGAATAGCACTACTGATTTTTTTTAAATTCATTTAAATTGGTTTTTTTGTTTGAGAGAAATATTTATTGTAAGCCTGTAATTAGAAAGTGGCATTGGGTAATATTTTACTATTTCGTACTGGGTGTTGAAAATGTTATTGGCTTCAAAAATCAACTTATAAACATTTTTGTTTTCTTTAAAAAAATAGGATAACGAAAAATCATTAGTCGTGAATGGCTGCAATATATTTTCATAAATCTGATCACCCTGTTTATAACGGTAAGAAGAAAATAAAATATTGTAATTTAAAAGAAATTGTTTGTAATTGATACTTAAAGTGCCGCTGCCACTATGTTTGGGTGTATAAGGTAATTGTGTTTTATACAGGGGAGAAATAAAGTCTGACAAATCTAGTGCCTCCTGAAAAGTGTAAGTGATATCTGTAAATAACTTTATATTCTTCCACTCTTTAAACTCAGAATGTAAAGCAAAATCAATCCCTTTTATTTTTACCCTACCAATATTTTGTACCGACCATTGAAAAAGATTTTGCCTTGGCGCTGCTAAAATTTTATCCTTCACGCTATTGTAATACCCATCTGTAGATATCCAGCAGCGTTTTAAAAATAAAAACCGTTGCTGCTCATAAGTAAAACCAATATTGTATTGATCGGCAAACTCAGGATGAAGTTTTGTATTACCCACATTTGTGTAATACAGATCATTAAAAGTTGGCGCTCTAAATATGTGCTTGTAAAATATTCTTGTGCGAAGTGGTATAGTTTTAAAAGGTTGAATGCTAAAGGCTAAGCCATTTGAAAAACGATGCAAATTATTTGCTGATTCACCTGATTTTACTTTTTCATTTATTATAGAATAAAGTAAATTTCCAAAAAGTTCGTACTGCTTTTTTTTAAATTGAAAAGCAATATTATTAAGAAATGAATGTCGGGTAGGAGCAGCAAAATTTTGAGCAAAAATATCTGTTCGGGTAAGTTTATTGTTAAATGCGTCCGCTGCAAAACTTGCAGTGAGATTAGTGTTAAACTTATATCTGTAAACTCCTGACAAGTAAATTTCTTTTTGATGAAATTCGTTTTCCAGCTTTCCCAAATTATTAGGATATGACGGGTCGAGATAATAGCTTTTATCCTGCTCATATTTAGCATTTATAAGAAGTTCGCTTTTTATGGATATCGTATTTTTCCATGACCCCTGCACAAACATTTCTCTCTCATTAAGACGTTGGTTGCTTATTGTATTGTAAAAAACAATTGCACCAGGTAATCCTCTTCTGGAATTATTAAAATAAGTTTTAAAATTTATTTTATTGTGTTCATTTGCCTGAAAACCTGCATCAGCCTCCATTCGAAATGAATTCACGTCAGAATTAATTCTCTTTAAACGGCTTGTATGGTTTTCATAAGAAATATAAGGATAATCTGAAAAAGCCTTTTTGTACTGACCGCTAAATGACAGACCTAAGCGCTTATCAATTTGTTTTTGTATTGCTAAGGAAGGAGAAAAATAACCAAATGAACCACTTTGAATTTTTAAATTTATAGCATTGGCTGAATCGCTGTTAGCTACCCCTGAACTAGTTTTTATAACTAATAAGGAGGAATACGAAAAAGCCTTTGCAGAAGATAGAATATCAGATGGGCCACTATTATGCAACTCTATCTGATAAATATTATCAAGTGAAAATTTACCAAGGTCTATTAATCCGGCCTGTGCATTTGTCAGGGCTATTCCATCATATAAAATGCCTGTATGATTAGCACCAAGGCTTCTTACTGATACCGTTTTTAAACCGCCAACGCCCCCAAAATCTTTAACTGCCACCCCGGCAAAATGTTTTAAAGCATCGGCCACTGAATTGCTATTTGTCTTTGATGCATCAACAGTATTGAGTATTTGAACAGGAGTAGGACCTGTGACAGAAGAATTATTTCTTTTAGCTAAAACTTTCACATTACTAAGTGTATTATGTTTTTGAGCAAAACAAAATGCAGGTAATAGAAAGCATAAAACAAAATAAAAAAATAAAAAAAATTTCAAAAAAAGCTGTTTAAAAATTACAGCTTACGTATGAGTAGGTGTATGCAAATGCAGCATTGAGTTACATCTACAGCCTTTCACCCGAAAGCTTGATTATGATATTGAAAATGGCAGGTCTTCTGGCTTATCGCACCTAAATAACCTTCCCGTTTTCTAAAACAGTGGATTTTTTATTTAG
>JAYVVD010000054.1:0-2087 GCA_043787295.1 Ferruginibacter sp.
TAGTATTTACAGCAGCAGGCAACAAAACACAACCCTTAACCGGTTTATTAATTTAGGAGCGTTCAAATTTGTAAAAAATAGATTTGAAGAGGTAAAACATACTGATGTAAATGACACATCACATTTAATGAATGTATATTATTATTTAACTCCTGCAAAACAAAAATCTATTCAGGCACAGGTGGATGGTTTTACAAAAGAAAATAATTTTTTGGGTACACAGTTTAGTGTTAACTGGCGAAATAGAAATGCATTTAAAGGTGCAGAGCAACTTGCAGTAAAAACTTATGCCGGTATTGAAACAACATCCGGAGATTCTGTAAAGAACAATAATTTCAGGCTTGGCACCGAAATAACATTAAAAATTCCAAGGTATTCAATTCCCTTTTTCAAAATAAAAGACAAAAATTTTTACCCTCCCAATACAAGTTTATTATTAGGATATGAGTTGTTCAAAAAAGATATTTTCTATCTTAAAAATCTGTTTCGTTTTCAATATGAATTTACCTGGAAACCAAATATACAAACGCAATTTACCGTAGCACCGGTTTCGTTAAGTTATTTGCAGGCGTCTAATATTACCGACTCTTTTAAAAAACAAATTGCAGCCAGCCCCTCATTATTGTTATCTGTTTATTCAGAAGCTATACTTGCCACATCTGCATCATATACATATAATTCGGCACTTAGGCGCTCAAAAAATAAGGTATATTTTAATACCGCTATTGAATTGTCGGGTAATATTGCAGGGTTAATAACGGGGGCAAAAGATTATAGGTCAAAAAAGGTATTTGGAGTACCATTTGCACAATATGCAAAGTTTGATGTTGATTATCATTTTACCCGCAGGCTTCCTAATAAATTTGATATAGCCAACAGGCTACAGATTGGTATAGGCTTGCCTTACAACAACTCGAGGCTTTTACCGTTTACAAAATTATATACCATTGGTGGTTCCAGTTCAATAAGAGGTTTTAGAACAAGAACATTGGGACCAGGAACATATAAACCAACACCGGGTGACCAGCGTTTTTTCCAAATAATTGGCGGAGATTATAAAATACTTGGCAATACAGAACTGCGCATTCCATTTACACCACAATTAAGCGGGGCCGTTTTTATTGATGCAGGTAATGTATGGACAAAAGACACGTTGCTCTTTGGTCAAAAGGGTAAACTGACTCCTAAATTTTTAAAGGAAATTGCAGTTGCCTCCGGCTTTGGAATAAGGTTTGACGCCACAGTGTTGTTAATTCGTGCAGACCTTGGCATACCTTTGAGAAAACCTTATTTACCTGATGGACAAAGATGGGTTTTAAACCAAATTGACTTTGCATCCAAAGCATGGCGCAGAGAAAATTTAATTTTAAATATCGCTATAGGATTGCCCTTTTAACGGCGGTTGATATTATATTTCTAATAAAATTTATTTAATATCCTTCAATTGAAAAAAAATTATAGTAGTACCATAGGCATTGCACTTGCTGTTATTATAATGGGTGCTGTAATATGGTGGCAGTTTAATAAAAAAAAGATTGTAAAAAATGAAATTACAAAAGCAGTTGCTAAAGGAACAGACAGTATATATTTTGTTCATTATGACAGCAGCCAGATAAATGCGCTTGTAGGAAATGCAAGTTTTTTTAATGTTGTTTTACAGGCTGATTCACTGCAAAAAGAATTATACAGCAATGATACTTCAGGCATACCAAAAACGATATTTAATGTTCGCATAGAAAGACTTTCTATAGCCGGAGCTGATATTCCATCTTTCTTACAAAAAAATAAAATACAGGCGAACAGCATTGAAATTTACAAACCGGTATTTACCATAATCAATACAGGCAAAGATGAAATTTCAAAATTTACCGCTGCAGATTCCTTGGCACTTTATGAAAAAATAACCGGAAAATTTAAAAGTATTCAGGCCAAAGAAATTAAAATTATTGAAGGTGTTATTGCTTTTGCAAAAGGAAAGAAAAGCCCTCATATAAATTTACAGGGAGTGAATATTAACGTGCAAAATTTAAAAATAGACAGCACAAGAAACTATGACAATATTATTAGCTACTTTATAAAAGATGTGG
>JAYVVD010000055.1:0-2590 GCA_043787295.1 Ferruginibacter sp.
GTATAATTATGAGGACTAACTGCCATTAATTCCTTTTTTAGGGTTGCTGAAATTTTTAATCCATTTATGAATTCATGCATGGATGTTTTAGTAATTGCATTATTTCCTCTTGTAAGATCTTTTAAAGCTTCATAAGGGTTGGGGTAATTTTCTCTGCGTAATATTGTTTGTATCGCTTCTGCAACTACTGCCCAGTTATTTTCCAGATCGGCCTTTAATTTGGCTTCGTTTAAAATTAATTTACCCAGCCCTTTTTCCAAAGATTTTAAGGAGATAATAGTATGAGCAATGGGTACACCAATATTTCTTAAAACAGTGCTGTCTGTTAAATCCCTTTGCAACCTGCTGATGGGTAATTTGGCTGAAAGGTATTCCAGTATTGCGTTTGCAATTCCAAAATTACCTTCTGCATTTTCAAAATCTATTGGGTTTACTTTGTGCGGCATAGCACTGCTTCCTACTTCTCCTTTTTTTGTTTGTTGCTTAAAATAGTCCATACTTATGTAAGTCCACATATCTCTACACAAATCAATTAAAATATTATTGATGCGTTTTATGGCATCAAAATGTGCAGCAAGTGTATCGTAATGTTCAATTTGAGTTGTGTATTGTTGTCTTTGTATTAATAGTTTATTTTCTAAAAACTCGTTCGCAAATTTTACCCAGTTGTGTTTTGGATAAGCTACTGCATGCGCATTAAAATTACCTGTAGCCCCACCAAATTTTCCAGAGAATGGTATATTACTAAAAAGTTTTAACTGGTTTTCTAAACGCTCCACGAAAACCATCATTTCTTTGCCAAGCATTACGGGTGTCGCAGCTTGCCCGTGCGTACGTGCAAGCATCGGAATATTTTTCCATGCAGTTGCAAGGGTTTGAAGATATTTTTGAAGAGTAAAAATTGCAGGTAAATATTCACATTCAATTGCATCCTTCCATAACATGGGTACCGCGGTATTATTAATATCCTGCGAGGTTAAACCAAAATGAATCCATTCCTTTAATTCCTCTGCGCCAAGTTCAGTTAATTTTTCTTTTAAAAAATATTCAACGGCTTTCACATCATGGTTTGTAATACTTTCTGTTTTTTTAATTTTTATAGCATCATCTTTATTAAAATTTTCAACAACTAAACGCAATGCATTTTTAAGTTTAGCATCAGTTTTAAAAAACTTTTTTTCACTCAGTATTATAAAATATTCAACTTCCACTTTCAACCTGTATTTAATTAAGGCATATTCAGAAAAATATTGGGCAAGTTGCAAAGTGTTTTTATTATAACGACCATCTATAGGTGAGATAGCAGTAAGCGGCGAAAGTTGCATAAATGAAGTTAGTTTGAAGTAATTTTGCACAAATTTAAACGAAACGAATTGGAAAGAAAAATAAGGGTTGCCGCAGTAAGTTATCTCAATACAAAACCACTGATTTATGGCTTTGAAAAAGGCATGATGAAAGATGAAATAGAACTGGTAACAGATTTCCCTGCAAGTATAGCAGATATGCTGATAAACGATAAGGTAGACATTTCGCTTGTGCCTGTTGCAACGATACCATTTTTAAAAGAGCATCACATAATTACAGATTATTGCATTGGTGCTAAGGGAAAAGTGGCAAGCGTTTGTTTGTTTAGTGATGTACCTTTAAAAGAAATAAAAACTATCTTATTGGATTATCAAAGCCGCAGCTCGGTAGGATTGCTGAAAGTATTATTAAAAGATTTTTGGAAACTAAATGTAAAATTTGAAAATGCTGATGAAGGATACGAAGATAAAATAAGCGCCTCTACCGCTGGCTTGGTGATTGGTGACCGTGCTTTTATCCAACGCAAAAAAAGAAAATACATTTATGATCTTGGCAGCGCATGGAAGGAAATGACAGGTCTGCCATTTATATTTGCTGCATGGATAGCCAACAAAAAACTACCTGAAAATTTTATTGTAAATTTTAATAATGCAACGAGTGAAGGGTTTAAACATTTATCCGAAATAATTACAGTAAACCCCTGTCCTCATTACGATCTAAATGAATATTATACTAATAACATCAGTTTTAATTTGGATGATGAAAAACGAAAAGGGCTGGAAGATTTTTTAAAAAGATTGAAAAATTTATAAATATTTAGGAATATTTGATTCTTTTTAAAAAGGTGTGAACAAGTGGTTTAACATCTGGTGATATATTTAGTTTATAAATTGTTACTGCAAACAGGATTGCTATAAATCCATTTGCAAGTAATAACCCAATATAAAATGGCAAATAAAGTAAACTCATTTTTGCAATGAAAATAATAATTGGCAATAGTGTAATTGCTAGTAAGGTCTTTTTATTAAAAGGGAAAAAATTGTATTTCTTGTATAAAAAATATACTCTTATAAAATTATAAACGATAATGCCGAATAATAAGGCAAGTGCAGGTCCATTTATTCCAAAAAGATATTTTGTAAAAAAATAACTGCAGGTTGTGATAATGACTCCCAAAATAATATTGGTATAAAATTCAAATTTCCATAAGGTTGAAGTGCCAATTATTTGCCCGTTTATACCCGTGCCCATTTCAATAATGTTTGCAATGCTAAGAATTAATAAC
>JAYVVD010000056.1:0-2287 GCA_043787295.1 Ferruginibacter sp.
AAAGATTGGAGAACTAAACAGCAGCCATAGATATTTTGATATTTCTACCCTAAAAGAACCTTACAGATTAGAAGGTAAAAAAACAATGGGTTACGAAATTGCTGAACAGCTAGACTGGCAATTGCCTGATGTTATTATTTATCCCGCCGGTGGCGGTACAGGTTTAATTGGCATCTGGAAAGCATTTAAAGAAATGTTAGCTATGGGTTGGATTACTGGTCCACTGCCCAGAATGATTGCTGTACAATCCCAAAATTGCGCACCAATATTACATGCTTTAAAGGATGCTGTAAACTGGAAAAATAATTTTATACCCGAGGCAAGTATTGCAAATGGTTTAGCAGTTCCATATCCTTTTGGAATGAATATGATGTTAGAAGTTTTACAGGAATCAAATGGTACAGCAGTATCAATATCCGAAGAAGAAATTATTGCAGGTGTAAAAGAGATTGCTAAAACCGAAGGTCATATCATTTCCCCCGAAGGAGCTGCCACATTTAAAGCACTATTGCATCTTCATAAAAATAAAAAGATAGGAGCGGATGAAAAAGTGCTGCTGTTGAATACTGGAAGTGGCTATAAATATTTAGATAATTTGGGTTTATAATGCTACCCACATGCTAAAAATATCCTAACATATTATTTATTCCCAGGTATAAAAAAGAGGTATAACGTTTAGTCTGTACCTCTTTTTTAATCTTCATTTTTAAATAAATTAAATTTATAAAAAGGAAAATAATAGAACTTTTGAGACCTACCATTTAACAAATACATTTTGCAGTAACTTCATTTTTCCAAAAAAAGATTTATGCTAAAAATTTTCCTTTATCTAAAAGCAGCATTGCTGGTGTTTATTATTGCTGTTTCTTTTAATGCTGCTGCGCAAGATGCAGTAGGTTACCAAATACCACCAAAAGATATAGTAGATCTACTACTTGCAAAACCAACCCCAAATGTTAGTGTAGATGATAAAGGAAATTGGATGTTGCTCAGCGAACGCAACAGTTATCCAACTGTTGAAGAACTGGGGCAGCCGGAAATTAGAGTGGCGGGATTAAGGTTAAACCCAAATAACTTTTCACCAAGCAGACAGACCTATGTAAATAATTTTTCTTTAAAAAATATTAAGACCAACAAACAGTTTACAATAATTGACCTACCGCAAAATATGCTTGCAGGCAATGTGCAGTGGAATGATAACTACTCAAAAATCTGTTTTACAAATACAACAGGTAGCAAGGTAGATTTATATGTAATTGATGTAGCAACGCATGTCGCAAAAAAGATAAACAAACAAGCATTAAACATTGCATACGGTGCAGGAATTAGGTGGTTTGATGAAAATACTTTGATGTACAAAACTGCTGTAGCAGTATCCTCTGCATTGCTTAACAGACCCATCACGCCAAAAGGCCCAACAGTACAGCAAAATGTAGGAAAAGCTGCACCAGGTAGAACGTATCAGGATATGATAAAATCTCCTTACGATGAGCAGGTTTTTGAATTTATGGCAACTGCCCAAATGGTGATGAACAAGAATGGTATCGAAACTAAAATGGGTAAGCCAAATATTTATACATCTGTAAAATCATCTCCGGATAAAAAATACCTGTTAACAGAAACAGTTAAAAAACCTTTCTCTTATTTGGTACCTGCAAGTGGTTTCCCCAGCACTGTAGCCATTACAGATCTTACGGGTAAAATTGTAAAAGTGCTTGCAGAATTGCCAAACACAGAAACAACTCCATCAGGGAATGACAACATTCAAAATGTGCCATCCGGTTATGAGTGGCGAGATGATGAAGCCGCTACAATCGTTTGGTCAGCGCCACTTGATAGTGGTTTAATAAAAACAAAAATGGAATATCATGATGCTGTGTATGCTTTAGCAGCGCCATTTACAGCCCAGCCAAAAGAACTGTTTAAAACTAAAATGCGTTTTAGAGGAATAAACTGGGGCAACGAAAATTTTGCATGGGTAACGGAAGCACTGCAGGGCAAACAAACATTAAAAGTAAGCCGCTACAATTCCTCTGCCAACACAATGGAAACATTGTTTGAAAGAAACAGTACAGATGCATACAGCAATCCTGGCAACCCTGTAACACAAAAAAATAAATACACCAGAGATGTAATCAAAGTAACAAATAATTCTTTACTGTTGAACAATCCTGTAGGTTCTTCACCAAAAGGTGACTTGCCTTTTTTAGCAAAATTTGACCTTGATACAAAAAAATCAGAAATGCTTTGGCGCAGCCTGGAAGGGGAATACGAATCAGTTGTAGAT
>JAYVVD010000057.1:0-5846 GCA_043787295.1 Ferruginibacter sp.
GTCTGTGAACAGGATTTTGATAAACGATAATATATTTACTTAAAGGGAATGCTGCAACCAATCTATTAATTTCATTTGCCAAATCAATTGTTTGGTCAATTGTGAGATTTGCAAAAAGGTAAGAGAAATTTAGAATAACAGTATTTGAAACTCGTAAATTTTCCTCCAAGGAATCTTTGTCTATTTGCTTAATAGAGTTGGTGAATTCAAATTTTGAAGATTGAGAAAATAAACTTGATTTACTAAATACCCGTACCATATCAAGTATTGCATTTGAAATGTCAATGCCGAAATATTTGAAACGAAAACCTTCAAAACTTGATTTAAAAAGTTGGTTAAATGCAATTTCTGAGGTCATTGGGCCACAGCCAAAATCAATAAACATTAATCTGCCTGCCGTTTGTTTTATTTCTTGTTTGAAAAATTCAGAAAAGCTTTCATAGATTGAAAAATTTGAAAAATAATGCTTACGCATATTGTAAAAGCAATAGAGATTAACCTTGTCTTGAATGCTAAATTCTTGTAAAAAAATTGTATTGAAAGAGTGATTTGGTAAAACATAGCACTCTTTTTTTTATACATGAAAAAAAAAGTGCATTTTTGCATTCCGTTATAAAAACCTTTAAACTAACAAGGCTTGAGAAAAATAGTTTTACTATCATTCCTTTTAATGATGTTGTGTAAATTGTGTATAGCGCAAGCCATAACTGTACGCATAAAAGTTTTAAACGATAAGGATGAAGCTGTCGCAAATGCTACCGTTTCTATATTGCGCTATACAGACTCAGCAATACTATTTACTAAAACATTAAATAAAGAAACAGTTTTCCCCCTTAAAAGCAATACAGCTTATATTCTTAAAATAACTGCTGTAAATACCAAAATATTTTACCGGAAACTACTGACTGGCAGCAGCGATACAACTATAAATATAGTACTGCAAACAGTTTTAAAGCAGCTGGATGAAGTTGTCGTAAACAGCCGTATACCCTTACTTAAACAAGAAGATGATAAAACGATTGTAGACGCAGAACAACTTGCAGGCAGCAGCACCAATGCATATGAAATACTTGAAAAAACGCCGGGTGCAATTGTAGACCAGGATGGTAATGTGTACCTCAACAGTGCAACAGCTGCTACAATTTATATTAATGACAGAGAGATAAAACTGAGTGCAACGGACATAGCGCAACTGTTGAAAAACTTGCCTGCAAGCAGTGTTAGTAAAATTGAAATATTGCGCAATCCATCGGCCAAATACGATGCAGCGAGCGGTGGTGGCATTGTAAATATTGTTTTAAAAAAAGGGGTAAAGCTTGGTGTAAATGGAAGTATAGATGCATCGCATTTTCAGGGAGTTTATGGCTCAGAAGCTATTGGGTTTAATGTTAACAACAGCAAAGAAAAAATAAATACTTACCTATCTTACAACTTTAGTAAAAAAGTAAGCTTCGATAATATTTCTTCTAACAGATATACAAATGGGGGTGCGCTATTTAAACAATTTGCATTTACTAAACCCAATAATACCAATAATTATGTTGGAGCTGGTATAAGTTATGAAGTTAATAAAAAACTTAATATTGGTTACGATGCAAGAATAAGTGCTACACAGAATAACAGCGATGTTGATAACAATATTAATATTTCATCTTTAACCACTGGTAATAAAATTGGTCAAAATATTTCTATTATAAAAAATCAAGGGCCATCTCTTTACATAGGCAATGGCATTGCAGCTAAATATAAATTAGATACTTTGGGTAGTGAGTGGAGCAACACACTTGATTATACATACTTTAGAAGCAACAGTGATCAAAACTATAGTAACTTAAATATCGTGCCTGCAAAAAATACGCTGCTGGGAGATGGTAATGTTTTAAATGATAAAAATATATTTGCTTATAAAAGTGACATTCTTGTAAAAACAAAGCAAAAATTTACAATAGAAATCGGGACAAAAATTACATACAGTTCAAGTAATAATAATTCTGCTTATTTTTCAGATACAAGTACAGGTAAATATGTAGATCGCTTGCAAACTAATAAATTTAAATACACAGAAAACATTGCAGCATCCTATTTACAAATTGCGAAAACTTTTGGTGGGCTTACAATTAAGCCTGGTATTAGGCTGGAGTATACAGATATAAGAGGTCGGCAGATTATTCCTGCAGACACTACGTTTGCCATTAAACGAACTGACCTATTTCCTTATATTTTTTTAAGGCATAAAATAGCAAAAGTTTTTGGCTTTAACTTAGTTGGTAACGCTATTTATAGAAAAAGTATTACAAGACCTTATTATGAATCCTTAAATCCATATCCACGGTACGCAGACCAGTATACTTATGACATAGGTAACCCAAGACTACGACCACAGTTTACTACAAACTATGAATTAAGTATTAATGCAGATGAGTTTCCTGTTTTTTCAATTGGGTTAAATGATATTAAAGATATATTTACCACACTCACGTACTCCCGTGGCGATACTTTGTTTCGTACCTACGATAATTTAGGTACCAATAAAGAAATTTACATGCGCCTGGTTTTTGGTATTCCTCCGGGTAAAAAATACTTTTTTTATGCAGGTACGCAAATGAATTTGATTAATTACAAAGGCCAGTACGATGGTGTTCCTTTTACTTTTAAGAGAAGCAGTTTTCTCTTTTTCTTGTTTCAAAACTATAAACCTTCACCCACACTTACTTTCAGCTTAAATGGTTTTTTGCGCTTAAATACAGTATTTAATTTTTTCGAATTTGAACCTTACGGCGGCATAACATTATCAGGCAATAAAAGTATTTTAAATAAAAAGATGAATATTATACTTACCGCCAATGATATTTTCCGTACAATCACAAATAGATTTATAATTAACCAGCCAAACTTTGTGGCCGATGGTTTTAGGTATGCAGATACCAGAAGAATTGGAATTGCCCTGAAATACAATTTTGGTCTTAAACCAAGAGTAGAAAAACGTCAGGGGTTTGAGATTCCACCTGAAGCTAACCAATAAATATTAAGGAAACATTTTTTCAGCAATAGTCACACTTTCAGGCTTGCCAACATCCAGCAACTTAGCCATGCTGTGGTCATAACAGTTTATCTGAAACCCTTCGGCAGCAAGCCTTAAATACAAATCTATCATTGAAAATTTTCCTTCCTCTTTAATGTGTTTAAAAATTTCAGTAGAAATAATGTGAATGCCGCTGAAAGCTTTTTTATTCCCTGGCTTTCCTTTTTGTTCACCTGTTTTTTCATTTAACCATCCGCATAAAATATTATTATCATCAAATAAAAGATACCTGCTTGTACTTCTGTTTGTAACAGCCAGTGTTGCTAAGACGTTTGATTGTTGATATAAATTATTAACCTCGTCAAGATGTAAATCTGTAAGTATATCAACATTCATCAATACAAAAGGCTCATTTGAGTCTCCAAAATAAAAAGCAGCTTTTTTTAAACCACCACCGGTTTCTAAAACCATATCCGTTTCATCACTAATGGTAATGTTGCTACCCCAACCATGGTTTAGTTGAACAGCATCTATTATCTGCGCAGCAAAATGATGCGCATTTACAACTACGTTTTTTACATCAAACATCTGCAGGTATTCAATATTACGTTGCAATAATGTTTTGCCGTTAATTGGTAACAAAGCCTTGGGATGGTTTTCTGTAAAGGGTTTCAGCCTTGTCCCTAAACCTGCTGCAAGTATCATTCCTTTCATACTATTTCTTCAAAGTTTTGTTCTAGATGTTTCACAACAGTTTTTACGCCGTACTTATTTTTTAAATGCCGTGCAAGCGCATCAGCTGCATACACACTTCTGTGCTGCCCGCCGGTACAGCCAAAATTAACCTCCAGCACCTCAAAATTTCTTTTTATATAATCCTCTACAGAAATATCAACCGTACTAAAAACACCGGCGAGAAATTCTTCCATGCGGGTTTTATCTGCCAGATAATCCTGTACAGGTTTATCTCTTCCTGTTTCTTTTTTATGTGCCTCTATTCTGCCGGGGTTTAAAATGCCTCTGCAGTCAAACACAAAACCGCCACCATTATCCGATACATTTTTGGGGTAACCACTTTTTAAAAATGAGAAACTTTTTATGTTTACCACAAGAGGCGTTTCTTCAGTTGCCTTTATAGGTTCAAAACGATGTACAATTTCATCTTCTACAATTAAAGAAAGTATTCTATCAAATTCCGGTACACTTATACCCATTGTATTGTTAAGTAAAAATGCATGTAAATTTTTTAATGCTAACGGAATACTTGTTAGAAAATGTGCTTTTCTTTCAAACAAACCTCTAAAGCCATAAGCACCTAAAACCTGTAGTAATCTTATTAATACATAACCATTGTATTGGCTTACAAACCTTAACCTGTCTACATTTGTGGTCATTTCTACTTCAATGCAATCAATATAATATTGCAATAACTCTTCTTTCCATTCATCAGATAAATCTGCTTTTGCCTGCCAGAGTAATGATGCAACGTCGTACTGCAAAGCACCTTTCATTCCTCCCTGATAATCTATAAAATACGGCAGTTCTTTTTTTATCATTACATTTCTGCTCTGAAAATCCCTGAACATAAAAAATTTATAATCTGCATGGTTAAGGTACGAGCTGAGTGCTTCAAAATCATCGCCAAGTTTTTCTTTATCGTAAGGTATTTTTAATGTATCTAAAAAGTAATATTTAAAATAAAGGAGGTCGCTTAAAATAGCCTGTTTGCCAAATTCTTTGCTGGTAATACATTCATCATAATTTAAGCCTTCATTGCCTTTTATTTGTAAATGTACAAGAGCTTTCAATGTTTTTTTATACAAGCTTTTTGTGCGTGCAGTATATCCATTTATTTCAAGCATATCAAGCAAACAATCCTTACCCAAATCTTCCTGTATGTAAATGCTTCCATCTGCACTGGTTGCTAAAATTTGTGGAACCGGTGCACCAATACTTTTAAAATGTTTTGAAAAATAAAGAAACGTATTATTTTCTTTTAAGTTGATGTTATATGTTACAATATAATTTTGCTGCTCGGTTTCAATTCTAAAATAAATTCTGTCGCCACCGCTTTTGGGGAGTTTTTCTATGCCTATAATTTTAGCTGAATTAAATGTTGCAAATAATTTTTCTATTAAATCTTTTTCCATTGTCATGCTGCTATAATAATGAGGCGTAAAATTAGCAAAATAAATTTACCGTATTCTATTGCATTCTTTAAAACAATATTTGAAATTGTATGTAGCTTTAAATAAAAATTAATTGTATGAAAAAATGCCTGATAACTTTTGTTATAACGATTTGTTTTATTAGTTTTTCTTTTGCGCAGTTTTTTAAAAAAGACGAATCCTTTGCGCACACTTTCTCTATTGTTGCAAGAGATGAGATAACGGGAGAAATGGCTGTAGGTGTACAAAGTCACTGGTTTAGCGTAGGTACTGCAGTGCCTTGGGGTGAGGCTGGCGTTGGTGTTGTTGCTACGCAGGCGTTTGTAAATAAAAGTTATGGTACCAATGGGCTGGTATTAATGAAAGCTGGCAAAACAGCCCCCCAGGCTTTAAAAGATTTACTTGCAAAAGATGACGGCAGGGAGGTAAGACAAGTTGCTATGCTGGATGTAAATGGAAATGTAGAATCTTATACCGGTAAAAGCTGTATCGATTATGCGTCGAACATAACAGGTAAAAACTTTTCGGTACAAAGCAATATGATGCTTAACAACAAGGTTTGCCCGGCAATGGCAAAAGCTTTTGAAGCAAGCGCAGGCAAGCCAATTGCAGAAAGAGTTATGGCTGCACTAAAAGCTGCACAGGCAGTAGGTGGA
>JAYVVD010000058.1:0-2199 GCA_043787295.1 Ferruginibacter sp.
TTGCTAAGGCTACCAATGCAAATGAAATATTTATAACAGGCGGTGGAGAAATTTACAAACAAACATTGCCTACGGCAGATAAAGTTTATCTAACAAGGGTGCATACTGAAATAGATGGCGATGCTTTTTTCCCGGTATTGGATAATAATGTTTGGGAAGTTAGTTTTGAAAAACATGTAAAAGCTGATGAAAAAAATAAATACGATATGACTTTTCAAACATGGTTGAGAAAATGATGTTTGATTTACTCAAATTAATAATTAGTTCTTAAACTTTCTAAGCTATTGTATTCGCCTTTTCAACTTACAAAAAAGTATTTAAAATATTACGTAACTGCATCTAACGGAAAAGGTCATGGTGTGCATTCTCCTTTCGTTTTTGAATTCATTAAATATGTCTTAAATGATAAAACAGTATATGAATGTTACACACCTATTGAAAAATTGCGAAAGCATCTGTTGGGTAATAATGATGTTATAGAAGTAGAAGATTTTGGTGCAGGTTCTACAGTCATAAAAACAAAAAATAGAATCGTTAAAAGTATAGCAGCATCTTCTTTAAAACCTAAAAAATACAGCCAGTTATTATTTAGAATTGTCCAACACTATAAAAAAGTAAATGTTTTAGAGCTCGGTACTTCTTTGGGAACTACAACCGCTTATTTAGCTTCAGCAGCAAATGCAACTGTAACCACAATGGAAGGTTCAAAAAATATTGCTGCAATTGCCTCTCATAATTTTTCGTTACTAGCCCTAAATAATATTGAAATAATACAAGGTGATTTTGATTGTACTTTACATGCTTATCTATCAGCAAATAAGAAAATCGATTTTGTTTTTTTAGATGGCAACCATCGCAAAGCTCCAACGCTTAAATACTTTGAAGAAATACTTATGTATGCCCATGAAGAAACTTTTTTTGTTTTTGACGATATACATTGGAGTAAAGAAATGGAAGAAGCTTGGGAAATTATAAAGCAGCATGAACAAGTTACACTCACGATTGATTTATTTTTTATAGGGATTGCATTATTAGGAAAAAATTTTAAAGAGAAACAACATTTTGCAATTCGATTTTAAATTTGCATATCTTACGATTAATACATTTATATATGACGATTGGAGTTTTAAAGGAGTCGGGCAAAGAAACAAGAGTCTCTCTATTACCTGAACATGTTGTGGTATTAAAAAAGCAGCAGGTTAACGTAATGATTGAAAATAATGCAGGCGTAAATGCTTTTTCAGCCGATCCTCAGTATGAAACTTCAGGCGCTTCTATAGGTTCTAGAAATGATGTGTTAAAAAATTCCGATATAATTTTATCTATTAGTCCACTTAGTAATGAGGATGTTTCTTTGTGCGAGGGCAAAATTCTTTTTGGGTTTTATCAGCCTTTATTTAATGCGCAGCAAATAAAATTGTTGGCAGCAAAAAACCTTACTGTATTTAGTATAGATATGTTGCCACGAACAACCCGTGCACAGAGTATGGATGTATTGAGTAGCCAGGCAAATATTGCCGGCTACAAAGCGGTGCTACTTGCTGCTAATTTATACCCAAAATATTTTCCCATGTTCATGACTGCAGCAGGAAGTATTCCTCCGGCAAAAATGTTGATATTAGGCGCAGGTGTTGCAGGCTTGCAGGCGATTGCAACTGCAAAAAGATTAGGTGCTGTTGTGGAAGTTTTTGATACCAGGCCACAAGTAAAAGAAGAAGTAATGAGCCTTGGGGCAAAGTTTGTGGAGGTTGAAGGTGCTGCAGACGCAGCAAGTGCAGGTGGCTATGCAGTTGAACAATCAGCAGAATTTATGGCTCGGCAAAAAGCCAGAATTGCTGAAAGTGTTGCAAAGGCTGATATTATTATTACAACAGCGGCAATACCTGGTAAAAAAGCTCCTGTTTTAATAACAGAAGAAATGATTGCGGGTATGAAGAACGGTTCTGTTATAATTGATTTGGCAGCATCAACCGGTGGTAACACTGCCTATACCAAAAACGATGAAACTATTGTGGTAAATGGAGTATCCATTGTTGGTAACTCTTCATTAGCAGCGGATATGCCCAGCGATGCAAGTAAATTATACGGGAAAAATATCTTAAATTTTTTGCAGCTTATCATCAGTAAAGAGGGACAAATAAATTTAAACTTTGAAGATGATTTAGTAAAAGGAACCTGCATTGCCCATGGCGGTGTGGT
>JAYVVD010000059.1:0-2177 GCA_043787295.1 Ferruginibacter sp.
AAATAAGATACTAAATTAAGCAATAATGCTGTATTGTGTAAGGTTTATACTTAAAGAGCATGCAAAAATTCTCCCAAAAATTTGTTTATATTATCAGGTTCTTCTTTCATACCCATATGAGCTGAATTGCGCAATATATTTACATACGCAATTTGTGGCAAATGTGATTGTTGTAAGCTAAGTTCAAAAGGAATTGCTTTGTCATGTTCACCTATGATAAAAAGTATTGGCTCTTTAAATGTTTTTAAAATAGAAGTTGTATCCGGCCGGGAAATCATAGCATTGTATTGCTGAATGAGTACAGTTTGGTCAAATTTCTCTCCTTTCTCGATAAGTGATTTTATATCTTCTTTAC
The DNA here is from genome assembly GCA_043787295.1 of Ferruginibacter sp. Classification (GTDB taxonomy): domain Bacteria; phylum Bacteroidota; class Bacteroidia; order Chitinophagales; family Chitinophagaceae; genus Ferruginibacter. The sequence goes on from JAYVVD010000059.1 coordinate 356, forward strand.
TTTTTTCAATATCGTAAAATAAATTCGGAATACTTGTTTTTAAGAAAACCGCAGTTCCATTTTGTTCAATAAAAGAAATAGCTTTTTTTCTTGTTGTAATTTTTGCATCATCATCAGCATAAGCACTGCTGTGTAATAAACCAAATCCATTTAATGTTTCGCTATACTTATCAGCGTAAGCAAGCGTTATGTAGCCGCCCATGCTATGACCAATAAGAGTAAAAAATTTAATTTTTTCTTCATCAACAATTGCTTTTAAGACAGCAGCAAAATCTGTTAATTGTACATCGTTTTTTTGAAGTATTTCCGATTTGCCGATGCCAGGTAAATCAGGAACAATTAACTGATATTTTTCTTTTAGGTAATTTATCTGCAGATCAAAAATGCTGCTATCTTCTGCAAAGCCATGCAACAACATTATTGGTTTCCCGATACCATAAATGCTGTAATTAATATTTGTATTTTGATAAGAAATGTTTTTGTGTAACATGCTGTTTTAAATTTTTGCATTTTCCAGATCAGTGGACTTTTGCTTTAATTGAATTGATGAAAGTGCTCTCCAGATCATTAACATAATTAACGGCAACAATGCATTGTTCATTTTTTGTGTCAGAAAAAACCATGAGCATAAAAGAAGCATAAGAAAAATGGTTACCAGCAATGAATATGCTTTTACTATTTTATTATTTTTATTAATAAAGAATGCATAGACAATATGTATTGGCCATGCCCATAAAAGATTGTAATTATTTTTTGTCATGATGTGGGCTGTGCCTATCCACATAAACACTAATAGCAAGCCAAGTAAACCCACTGTAAAAAAAAGAAACGAATCCATTAAGTGCAAAATATTTTGTGAAGTATTATTTTTAAAAAGGCTCAGCAGCACAAACGCAATTAATACAGAAGCGAATAAAATGAATGGAGTAAATAAAGCTCTTTTATTTTTGCTTTCTCCTAATGCGTAAAGGTTTTTTGAGGAAGCAATGATTGTAGTATTTTTTGTAGCATCAAGCGCTTTCATTAAATTTTCAGGAAGGAATTGTTGCTGGGGAATTGTCATTACTGCATCTGTAGGCGCACCTAATAAAATATCAATACCAAATTTACTCCACAACATACTATTGTCATCAAGATATTGGTGTATGGCATTTCGAAAGGTATATGTGGTGGGCATTACAGCAGGTAACAAAGGTTTTGGCTGGTGGTATTTTACAATTATATCTCTTAACCTGGTGGTACAATTATCAAAAAAGAAATCGTACATATAAAACTTATTTTCTTCCTTTATATTTTCGCTAAGTGCCTGGTGTATTGCTGTTTTTTCGGCTACTGTAAAATTCAATTCCTGTTCTGTAATGCCTCTGTTTTCGGTGATGTAGCCGAACTTAAAATCTTCAAATTCTTCTACGTTTACATAATACCTTAACTGTCCACGAACAAATTTTAGATAGAAGCCGGGATCCTCAAAATTAAAAGTTCCAAAGTTGTAAACATGATCTGTTACATTGCTGCTGTCTACAACTCTGAGGGCGCTATGACCAAATGTTGAATATAATTCTGCGCCCGGTGTGCAGGTTAGTAATGAGATGCGTAGCCGGGAACTATCCTGTGCATCTGCATTTGTAATTTGCAAAATTGAAATTAGACTAACGAGTAAAAAGCGCAGAAATATATTTTTCACTATGCTTGTTTAGATCTTTGATAAATGATGAAGTTTTCTAAATGTTTTATTGCACAATTAAAGATCAATGAAGGTATGCCGTACAAGTGAGTGACACAACGATGATGACCAAAGCTGGGTTTTAGTTTGGACAAAAGC
>JAYVVD010000060.1:0-3303 GCA_043787295.1 Ferruginibacter sp.
TACAAAATTTTCTTCTTTCAAAGTAAAAAATATTATTAAATCTAATGCAGTACCGTCTGGCAAATTATTTTCTTCAGCAAAAATGTATGACAGCTTAAAACTAAATATTTCCGGGCTTTCTGAGCAGGCATTTAATTATGCATTTAAGGGTTATCAATTTTTAAAATTAAAAGGTAAAATTGGTAATGACAATATTTTATCTATTGTAGATTTTTCCAGGCCTTCATCACAAAAACGACTTTTTGTTATTGATTTAAAGAATTTTAAAGTTCTTTTTAATACATACGTTGCCCATGGACAAAAAAGCGGGACTGCAATGGCAACAGAATTTTCAAATATTCCCGAAAGTTACCAAAGCAGTTTGGGGTTTTACACAACATCTTCTACTTACATTGGTAAAAATGGGTATTCCATGCACTTGGAAGGAATGGAATACGGAGTTAATGATAAGGCCGGAGAAAGAGCTATTGTAATGCATGGCGCTGCTTATGTAAATGAAAATATAATTCACGATCGTGGATATATCGGCAGAAGCTGGGGATGCCCTGCAGTTCCGGAAAAATTAAACAAACCAATTATTGATAAAATTAAAAATGGTTCATGTCTGTTTATATTTAGTGAAAACAGTAGATACTTGAATTCTTCGAAGATTTTAAACAGTTAGTTTATTATTATTAAAAAAATTTCCAAAAAGTTTAATGTATTCATTAAACTTTTTTTAGTTTTATACCTTTAAATGCTTTTGTTTATAATATGCCAAAATCTCTTCTAACAACCGGTTTTTTTATTTTATTTGCATTTACAACATTTGCACAGTTAAACCACAGTGACTCAACTCAAATTAGTAATGAATTAGACGAAGAACTTTTTAATATTTTAAAAAATCAAAAATCTTCTAGTCATTTTAATTTTACGGTGGGTATTGGTAACAAACTTTTTAGTGTAAAAAATAATGCTGTAAACTCTTTTCAGTCTCAAGTAAATAAATTGTTTTATACTAATGCTCTAAATTACCAGCATAAAAGTGGTTTTAATCTTTCGGTAATGCCTTACGTGGCCAGTAATAAAGGTGAATTAAAAGTTTACCAGACGGCTGTTACTCCGGGTTATAATTTATCCGCTAAGATTATTGATCTAAGCTTGTCTTACACCCGCTATTTTGCAGATTACAAAGCATACAATTCAAACGCTACTTATCAAAATGATTTTTATACCACCATCAAATACATAAAACCGTTTTTGCAGCCATCATTTTCGCTTGGTTATACAACCGGCAGGTTTAAAGAAATAAATATTGATACAATTAAGAATTTAAATAATAGAATTGTAAGAGACAGTACAAATAATAATATTAAAAACTTTTCAATGTCTTTAGGTCTAGAACACAGTTTTGAATTTGAAAATTTTCTTCATGCTGACGGAAGCCTTTCTTTTAAGCCACAATTACTAATAATTGCCGGAAGTGAAAAATTTGCTCTAATTCATACCAATAAAAATTACAATGCTTTAATTAATAGGAGCAGGAAATTTAAATCACGCACCCAAAAATTAAATGATGCATTTAATCTGCAGTCTCTGGCATTATCTCTTGATGTAACCTATATCATTGGTAAATTTTCTTTATCACCAAATGTTTATGTAGATTATTATATGCATGGTACAAAAGAGAAAAGATTTACTAATGTGTATTCTCTGACTGCAGGAATATCTTTTTAACTTGGTATTTATACTAGAATTTGTATTTCTTATCTTAGTAAAAAATTAATAATGAGTTTTCGTAAAATTTTAAGAGGAACAGGCGTTGCAATAATTACTCCTTTTGCGAAAGATCTTTCAGTAGATTTTGAAGCATTGGGTAATGTTCTTGATTACAACATTAATAATGGGGTAAACTATATTGTCACTTTAGGAACAACGGGTGAAACTCCGGTCCTTTCATCTGAAGAAAAAAGGGAAATTATACATTTTACTGAAAAACATATAGCTGGGCGTGTACCAATGGTTATAGGTATGGGCGGCAACGATACAGCCGCAGTAGTAAAAGATTTACAAGCATATCCCCTCGATGGAGCTGTCGCTGTTTTGAGTGCAAGTCCCTATTATAACAAGCCATCGCAGGAAGGTATTTACGAGCATTATAAAGCACTGGCAGCTGCATCTCCAAAACCTGTTATTTTATACAATGTTCCTGGTCGTACGGGTAGAAATATGAATGCTTCAACAACACTGAGACTTGCACAAATTGAAAATATTGCAGGGATTAAAGAAGCAAGTAATGATATTCAGCAGGTAATGGAAATTTTAAAAGGCAGACCTGAAAACTTTGCTGTAATAAGTGGTGATGATGATTTGGTTTTGCCTGAAATGGCCTGTGGTATTGACGGTGTGATAAGTGTAGCTGCAAATGCTTTTCCAAAGCTATTTTCTCAAATGGTAAATCATGGCTTAAATTATAATTTCACAGAAGCAGTGAAATTAAACAATCAGTTGCTGGAGGTTTATAAACTATTGTTTGCAGAAAATAATCCTGCAGGTGTTAAAGCATTTTTATTTGAATTGAAGTTGATTGAAAATAGCCTCCGTTTACCTGGTGTTCCCCTAAGTGATGAACTTCATGGACGGGTAAAAAAATATCTGGCAGATAATAAGGTTTCGTGAAATTTTATTTATGTGCCATATTAATCATTGCAAGTGCTTTAAAGGTAAATGCACAAAATGGTGACAGCTCTATAAAATACATCTGGGTTAATGAAGCAACGCCCTTTAGTGCTGTTATAGAAATTTATGGGCTGCAAAAAAGTAAAAGTGCCTGCAGTATTTATTTTTTAAAAAATGTTGATACAGTTTATAATTCTGTTACTGATAGTTTATTTCAGACTTTTACAAACAGCTCTTTATTAAATTGTCCGGTTATAAAAATCAGTTTTATTACTTATGACTCCGTATCTAACAAAAAAATAAAGCTTTATTCGGATGCTTTTATTAAAATAATTCTGCCCGACATACAGAAAAAATACCATCAGTTAAATAGTAATAATGTTATCGTTTCGGGTATGAATGACTTTGCATTAGTGGCTCTTCTCAGTGCAACAATTAATTCCTTTAAAATAAATAAAACTGCTTTGTTTTTTAATGATGATGTGGATTTTTCCAAAATCACCCTGTTGAATTTGGAGGGTTTCAAACACTTGAAAGGAAAATTATTTATTTATGTAAATCATCAAAATTATGATGATGTATTTACAGATTCTCTGGCTTCAAACATAGTCTTGGCTTCAACAGCCGTGCTGTACAAATACGATA
>JAYVVD010000061.1:0-2498 GCA_043787295.1 Ferruginibacter sp.
TAAAGAAAGAGTTACCAATTATAATGGTAAACAGAAAAGGGGAGTATGTTGTAAATTAAAATTTCTCTTTAACCTCTTATAACAGCCTGCATGGTTTCAGGCGTTCTTTGCTCGAGTATAATATTTTTACTTTCAGTTAGTTTTTCAATTGTCGCATTATCATAATGGCGAATTGTAAGGAGAGACAAATCTCTTTCTACATCAACATCAAAAAGCAAAGACGCATCGGCAGCAATTTTTCCTGTTTTCTCCACATGTCCATCAAAACAACACACAAATGAAATGGCAGTATTTTGAGTTAGGTTTGGCTGCAATTTTACGAAATTAAATATTTTATGCAACTGGCCTAATGCTCTTCCTTCCATAAACGAAAAATCTTTTGAGCGAAAATGTATCATTACCTGTTGGCTTTTTAATACAATAATAGGAGGGAGATCTGTTGTTTTATCAGCATTAATAATAGTTCCAGGTAATTCTGTATCAAGGAAACTTTTTACATACAGCGGTATGTTTTTATTTTGTAATGGCTTAATAGTTTTTGGGTGAATAACCTGTGCTCCGTAATATGCCATTTCTATTACTTCTGTATAATTTAGCAAAGGAATATTTACTGCGTCTTTAAATTTATTGGGGTCCGCATTCATTACACCGGGAACATCTTTCCAAATGGTTAGATTTTCAGCATGTAAAATATTCGCAAAAATAGCCGCAGAATAGTCACTTCCCTCACGGCCTAGTGTTGTGCTTTCATTTTCATCTGTGGAACCAATAAAACCCTGTGTCATTACAACATCTAATTCGGTAAAAAGCGGTGCTACATTTTCTTTTATTTTACCCTCGGTAAAATTAAAATCAACACTTGCATCTCTAAAATTATTATCAGTTCTAAAAATATCACGAACATCTAACCACTTAATTTTTACTTTTTGCTCTGCAAGATAATGGGCTACCATGCAGGTACTGAATAACTCTCCGCAACAAACTATCTGGTCATAATAATAATCGTAACTCCGTACAGGCTTGTCGTGCAACATCCATTCAATTTCTGTAAAAAAATCTTTTAACTGTTCTTCCGCAGCCTTCCAATTGTGTACCAACAAAAATTTCACTACTTCCAGATGGTTGTTTTTAACTTTTTCAAAAAGCGTAAGTGCATCGTCTTTTCTATTATCAAAATAAGCCTCAGCAATTTTTTCCAAGGCATTGGTTGTTTTGCCCATTGCAGATACTACCACCAATAATTTTTGATCTGCATGATCCTTAATTATGCTTCCGGTATTTTTTATTCTTTCAATATTATTTATTGAAGCCCCACCAAATTTAAAAACACGCATGTATGAGTATTAGATTGTTATTAAGATTAAAAAATGAGTATAATTTTTAGGAGGATTTTGTAACCTTTTTCTTCAGCACTACTTTTTCTTTCTAATTATATTTACATTGCAAATCTATTATCAAAAAAATAATATCTATAATATTTTATCTGGCGTAAAATTTTTTGCCTTATATCACATATCTAACATTTAACTAATGGCTACAAACAGAAACATACTTACCCTTGATGAATTTACGATTCAGGAAATGCGGGCCTTTCCTTTGGCCACAGGGGAGTTTGCAGGGTTATTAAGAGATATTGGTCTAGCATGTAAAAGAGTAAATGTTGAAGTAAATAAAGCGGGTTTGGTTGATATTTTGGGCGAACATGGTACAACCAATATACAAGGTGAAGAAGTAAAAAAACTTGATATTTTTGCAAATGATCAGTTGATGGGTGTGCTGCGGCATGGCATAAGCTGTGCCGGCATTGGCAGCGAAGAGTTGGATGACATTGTAATATTTGATGATGAAATAAGTAATAAGTCTAAATACGTTTGTCTTTTTGATCCATTAGATGGAAGTTCAAATATAGATGTGAATGTTTCTATCGGAACTATTTTCAGTATTTACAGGCGGGTTAGTGAATTGGGAAAACCAGCTACAAAAGAAGATTTTTTACAGCCAGGTAATAGACAAATAGCTGCAGGGTATGTAGTATTTGGATCATCTACCATGTTGGTTTATGCAACCAAAAGAGGCGTTAACGGTTTTACGCTCGACAGGCAAATCGGTGAATATCTAATGAGCCACCCAAATATAAAATGCCCACCTAGCGGAAAAATGTATTCGGTAAACCATGGAAACTTTTTTAGGTATGAGCAACCCGTAAAAGAATATATTACGGCCTGCCAGAAAAAAAATAAATCAACAGGAGGCCCCTACACGCAGCGTTATATTGGCAGCATGGTATCTGATGTTCATAGAAATTTAATTAAAGGTGGAATTTTTATGTACCCCGGCACTACGGATAAACCCGGCGGTAAACTTAGGTTGTTGTACGAGTGCAATCCATTTGCATATATAGTTGAAAAAGCCGGGGGCAAAGCGACTAACGGAAAAATAAATATTTTAGATATCATACCTATAGAATTGCACCAGCGTACACCTTTTTTTGTTGGAAG
>JAYVVD010000062.1:0-6707 GCA_043787295.1 Ferruginibacter sp.
GGTATAATGCATACTGACAAAAGAGAACGTCCAACTTCACCTTATTATAACTGGAGTATGCGCTGGGCTAAAAAAATCTCTGAAAAATTTGCCTTTAAAATTACAGGAGAAATAATATCTGCCAAAGACTGGATAGGAGATGACTATAGAAATTACAAAGGTCTTGGTGTGGCAGGAAAACCCTCTTTTGGTACAAGAGAATCTGACCCTAATTATAATGGAATAAATGTTTATGGTGATGAGACGACAACAGATATACGCCCTATACTTGCAGGGATAGGTGCCCCGGCTGGTTATCTTTCTGTTCCAATAAATGTTTCCCGTACAGGTTATTTGGAAAAAGATATTGTAAATCCTAATACCGTAAACTTTAAAGCAACAAGTGCATTACATTATAAAATAACGCCAAAAATTGAAGCTATTGCAGCTGGATATTTTGGAACAGGTAGCAGTACATACACTGGTAGTGACAGATATTCTTTGAAAGATTTAAAAATTGCTCAATACAAATTAGAATTGAACAATAAAAATTGGTACGTCCGAGCTTATACAACTCAGGAAAATGCAGGTCAGTCTTTTAATGCAACGGTTACAACCAGGTTGTTGAACGAAGTTTGGAAAGCATCTCCACCTAAGCCAAATGCCAGCGGTACAATAGGGCTTGCAGAAATTGCAGCATCATGGTACGGCCAGTATTCAATTGCATACCTTTCTGCTTTGCAATTAGGTAAATCGCAATTTGAAGCACAAACCATTGCCCGTGCAACTGCAGATGTTGGAAGGCCTGCCGCAGGAAGCCAGCAGTTTAAAGATATTTTTAATAGAGTAAGATCTATTCCTATTAAAAATGGTGGCGGTTTGTTTTTAGATAAAACAAATTTATATAATGTAGAAGGTCAGTTAAATTTAAGTAACTATACAAGTAAACTTGCTGATATTGTTATCGGCGGAAACTTTAAAAGATATCTTTTAAATTCTGAGGGCACTTTGTTTGCCGATACAGCGGGTAAAATTGGAATTAATGAATATGGTGGATATGCTCAGGTGAGCCGTCAGGTTATTTCAAGACTTAAACTTACTGTTGCAGGAAGATACGATAAAAATGAAAATTTTGAAGGTCGTTTTACACCCCGTGCAACTGCTTTAATAAAATTTGCTGAAAATAAAAATATTCGTTTATCATACCAAACTGCTTATCGTTTTCCATCAACTCAACAACAGTATATTGATCTTTCAGTTGGCGGTGGTACCCGTTTAACAGGGGGGAATGCATTGCTTGCCAACAAATATAATTTCATTTCCAATCCTACTTATTCTTATGCAAGTCTTCAAAAAGGGACTCCTCAGAAAGTTACAGATTTTACTTTTAGACCAGAGTCTGTTTCCACTTATGAAATTGGTTACAAGGGTTTACATTTAAACGATAAATTATTAATAGATATTTATGGCTATTATGGCCAATATAAAGATTTTATTAGCCGTACTATTGTAGTTCAATCCAGAACGAATGCACCAATAACACAGGCAGATACTTCAAAAGGATTTACATACTCTATTCCTGTAAATAATTCAAGTAAAGTAAAAACCAGTGGTTATGGTGTAAGTTTAGATTATAGACTGCCCAAAAACTTTATTATCAGCGGTAACTTCTCATCTGATGAGATTGGTGATGTAGATCCCGGTTTCTTTTCTTTCTTTAACTCTCCAAAATACAGAACAAATATTTCGTTGGCTAACGGAGGTTTCGGTAAAAACAAAACTTATGGTTTTAATGTAACTTATCGTTATCAGGATGCATTTAATTATCAGGGAGATTTTGCAAGTGGTGATATACCTGCAGTTCAAACTGTAGATGCACAGGTAAGCTTGAAAATGCCTGCCACTAAAACTTTGTTGAAAGTAGGTGCTAATAATTTGCTTAACCAATATTACAGAAATGCAACTGGTAATTCTGTTGTAGGTGGTTTGTATTATGTAAGCATCGGATTTAATTTGTATTAATAAAAAATAAAAAATTCTAACATGATTAATTTAAAAAATAAAATGAGAATTGCATTGTTGCCAATTATTGCGGCTGCAGTTCTTTTTGCATCTTGCAACAAAGATGTTCAGCAATATGCAGTTCCTACGGTTGATGGGTTTACGGGAATTACTTTAGATTCTACTCTAAAAAGTAATGCAAATGATAGTTTATATTATTTGTTGATTAAAAGAGCAAGCTTAGGACCTACCAACTTTGTAAACTTATTAAAAGCAACAAATGTTACAAATCAATACACCTTATTTGTACCGGATAATAATGGTATGAAATCTTTCATCAATGCTATTTCGGGTGGACTTGTGCCACTGGCAGCGCCGGATGCGGTTTTTGCGGGGTTTATTAATGCCAATATTCCTGTAGCATCTGCTGTAGGTATTGTTTCATATAACATTATTCCTCAGCGATACGATACAGCATCTATTCCAAATGTTTTTCCAAATTTTTCTGTAGGTACATTAATATTTCCATCTCCTGCTGCACCTTTTCTTACTTTTAGAACTTTCCCTTCTAAAAGGTCTGGTATTTTAAGAGTAAATACTTTGCCAATGACTACGCCTTTAAACGTTAGTGCTATAAATGGCCTTATACATCATGTGGCAAGCGTAATTGCACCACCTAGTCCTACTTTTTTATGGAATAGAATAAATACTGATGTAACAGCGTCAACAGGACTTACCTATTTAAAAGCCGCTATTTTACGTGCAGACAGCGGAACCGGAACCCCGGGTACTTTACAATCTGCATTACTTCAGCCTGCAGCCAACCTAACTGTGTTTGCACCTACCGATGCAGTATTTCAAGGTACATTAACTGCTTTAATAACGCAAGGTCTTATTGCACAGGGAGTGCCTGCAGCTACTGCTGCTGCTCAGGCAGCATTCCTTGCATCTACACCCGCTGTTTTTACAAATCCTTTATTATTTGGTACTCTTTCTGCAACAACCGTGAAAGGAATATTGGTCTACCATATATTTACGAATACAGCTTTTACAGTAAATTTTCCAATGACGGCTACAAAATATCCAACACTCTTAAATTCTGCCATCCCTACTCATCCGGGTGTTGAATTAGCTGCAACTTTTACGGGTGCTTTTGTATCATCTGCAACTATAAAAGGTTTGGGGAATGCTACGCCGGCAAATTTAATTATTAACCCAGCTCCTGCACCAAATGGTTCAAGTGATCAATTTTATATAAACGGAACTCTTCACAAAATAACACAGTTACTGCTGCCACAATAAAATTATATTTTTCAATAAAAGGCTTCCAAATAGGAAGCCTTTTTTATTTTGTAATGATATAATCCATTATCGTTTATACCTCAAAACTAATTTTCTTTATTGACTCCTTTTTATTGTCTTTACCCTAGACACAGTCCCTAAATCAAAATAAAAATCAGCAGAAACATGAAAGAATAATAAGCAAACTCGTAAATGCAAAAGCAGTTAACTCTATAATTTTAAAATGAAAGAACTAATATCTTTCTATAAAATTTGCAAATTTGTAAACGAAAAAACCAATCATAAATGCAAGAGAAGTATAAAACATATACCATCCGCTTTCTCTTGAGTCTTCATTATATTTAAAATATTTTTGTGTAGTAAAGTGACTTTTTATTTTTGAAAAGTAAAGTTCATAGCCTATAATTATGCCTAACACATCTACAATACCAATCCATCCGAGAAACTGCTGAGAAAAACTTGCTTCTTTTCCTTGTGATAAAAAAGCATCTTCCTTTACAATCTCCATATTTTTTTTAGAAATAATATCCTCAGACAGTTTGCCTCTTAAAATCAATTTATTTTGAACTGCAACTAACATGTCTGCATCCCATTCATAAAACTGGTAAACTATTTTAATCAATTCATCATCTGTGTAATTAATTAATGTAGAAGCTAAAGTATCTTCCATTTAGTTATTTGTACTTTATTGAAAGTATAAAAATTTAAGGAGATTTATATTGAATAATATTTTGTTGAACGTTTTAGAATGAACTAAAAATATTCAGATATGTTGGTATATTTATTGGAATTTCTAAAAATGAACAGTATGAAAGCCAAGCAAATTCTCTTTATTATTTTAGTTTTATTTTATTGTTCAAATAGTTTTGCTCAACAAAAAATCAATCACATAAATATACCTGACACTTCAAAAAAAATCATAATTGCAGAAGTTTCCTGCGGTGAATGCCAGTTTAAAATGCCGGTAAAAGTTGTGATCTTGGAGTAAGAATAAATGGGAAATCATATTTTATTGATGGAACAACTATTGATGAACATGGCGATGCACATGCGAAAGACGGTTTTTTGCGAAGCAATAAGAAAAGCTGAGATACAGGGAGAAATAGTAAACGAAAAATATAAAGTCTCTTATTTTAAAATAATAAATAAAAATTAAAATACACTTCTTGGGCAACCGGTTTTATTATTTTTTCTCCCACCGCCGCCATTTGCAGTTAATAATTTACTTATTCTGATACCCGAAAAATAATATAAATCCTTTCTCTTAGGATTTCCACGCTGTGTATTGTTAGCGGGGTAAGAAGTGCCTGGAGCAATTTCATTTCCTCTGTAAGCCAATTCTACTGCTTTTGCCCCTTTTGCATTAAAAAGAATTGTTTTATCCACATATGTGGTGCTTACATCATCTAAATAATCTGTAAACAATTTCCTTATTCCCAATTCAAGACCTACACATAAACTTTCAGATAACTTGAATTTTAATCCGCCGCCAAATGGTATTGATAATTGTGTAAGTTTATATTCTTTTCTATCAGGATATGCTGCTAATCCCTCACCTTCAGTACTTAGAGGGTGTAGATAAACTTTATTGCCGGCTGTATCTTTTGTGTAGGGGTTAAAGTGAAAAACAGCCAGACCTACAAAAACATATGGTGTAAGGCTAGTTCCTTCAATGTTAAAAAAATTGTATTCCAACCCAACATGCAATTCTGATATGGCAGTTTTAAAATTTAAATTCCTGGCATCATTTCCCTTCGCACTTGTATTCTTTTTATCATCACCTTCTACCACACCATAAGTAAAACCACTTCTTATACTAAATTTAGAGGATAAATCATAAGAAAGACCTAAGCCTACCGAAGGTTTTGACTGTTCGAGTGAAAATCTTTTGTTTTGTAAATCACCTTGATAAGTTGCAATTCCTCCAAATAAATCGACATGTAAATTTTGAGAAAAAGATAATAGTGGAAATAATCCTATAAAAACAAAGAGGAGTTTTTTCATTTGTTGAATTTTAAAATGACAAGAACTAAAAAACCTTACTCAAAAATTATTCCAAATAAAAAAGAAACCATTTTTAAATTTATAATGTTTAATAAATAAATATTTAGTAAAATTACTAAAGTTCAATTTCTACCCCCAATTGCAGCGACTATACTTTTTTGCCTGCCTTTGAGCCAAAAAAGATAATAGCGTAAAGCGGGACTAAAGCTGAGCAAAGATTTTAATTGGCGTAAAAATGCAAAAAAAGTGAAATACTGAAGCTTCACGTTTTCATATTATTTGATATTTCAAAATTATACATTAAACCTAAAGTGCATACAGTCGCCATCCTGCACCAAATAATCCTTGCCTTCTATGCGCAATTTACCAACCTCACGGCAGGCAGCTTCGGAGCCAAGACTTATAAAATCGTTGTAAGAAATTACCTCTGCTTTTATAAAACCTTTTTCAAAATCTGTATGTATTACACTTGCAGCCTGTGGTGCTTTCCAGCCTTTGTGTATCGTCCATGCACGAACCTCCTGCACACCAACTGTAAAATAAGTAGATAGATTTAAAAGTTTATACGTGCTGTGTATCAAACGATCGAGCGCCGGTTCTTTCATTTTATACTCTTCCATAAACATGGCTTTATCATCCAGATCTTCGAATTCCGCAATTTCAGCTTCCACAGCATTCGTCATTACAATTACCTCGTTGCCTTCATTTTTTACTGCTTCAATCAATGCATCTGAATATTTATTACCCGTGTGCATGCTTGCTACATCTACATTGGCAACATATAAAACCAACTTATCAGTCAATAAAAATAAATCGGCAATAGCCATTTTTTCTTCTTTGCTCAAGCCAAGTGTAATAACATTTTTGCCTTGCTCTAAATGCAATTTACATTTGGCTAAAATCTCTGCTTCTACTTTTGCTTTAGGATCCGTCTTAGCTAATTTGTCGGCTTTCTGCAATTTTTTTTCTACACTGTCAAGATCTTTTAATTGAAGTTCGGTCTCAATAATTTCTTTATCGCCAACCGGATTTATCGGGCCTTCTTCCCGTAAAATATTTTCATCTTCAAAACAACGTATGACCTGTATAATTGCATCTACTTCTCTAATATTTGCCAAAAACTTATTGCCCAAACCTTCACCCTTACTTGCGCCACGTACAAGGCCGGCAATATCTACAATTTCAATTTGAGTAGGCACCGTACGTTCCGGCGAAACTAATGCAGCCAGTTTATCAATGCGTTCATCAGGCACATTTACCAAACCGGTATTTGGTTCAATGGTACAGAAACGATAATTGCTAGCCTGTGCTTTTGCACTATTACTTACTGCATTAAAAAGAGTTGATTTTCCTACATTTGGTAAGCCTACGATACCTGCTTTAAGCGCCATGTTTTATATTTTAGTTACAAGTTTTTTGTG
>JAYVVD010000063.1:0-6359 GCA_043787295.1 Ferruginibacter sp.
TACCAATTTTATATTGTTCTATTGAATCAATTCCTTCTATGATTAGATCACATTTGTCTTTTATAAATTCATGCATACACTATTTCTTTATTGATTGTAGTCATAAAATTTTCTCTAAGATGGCTACCTTCTCTTGTTAGATCTATTTTTCTATTAAATTTTTTTTCGAGATAATTCCACAATCCAAAAAAGTTTTTTGCATAAGGAGCATTAAGTTTTACGAGAAAATCTATGTCGCTTTCTTCTTTTTGTAATCCTTTTGAAAACGAGCCAAAGAGTCCTATAGATTGAACTCCAAATTCTTTTTTCAAATTCGGAAAGTCTTCTCTAATTTTTTCAATAATTATTTCTCTTGTCATACTGCAATTTATTGTTTTATTTAATCCGCCACCTTAGAACTATACTCATCATTAAAAACTTTCAGCATAATTTTCAAATCATCGAGTGTATTTATATCGTCCACTTTTTTATCTTTTCGCCACCTACTCATTCGGGGGAACCTCAGTGCAACGCCACTTTTATGCCGTTTACTTTCTGCAATTCCTTCAAAAGCCAGTTCAAAAACAAGTTCTGGTTTTACTGTTCTTACCGGTCCAAATTTTTCTATGGAATTTCTTTTTACAAAATTATCTACCTGTGCAAATTCTTTATCTGTTAGTCCACTATATGCTTTGGCAAATGTTACTAATTTATCTCCATCTCTTACTGCAAAAGTATAATCAGTATATAAGTTACTTCTTCTGCCACTTCCTTTTTGTGCATATATCATTACCGCATCTATTGTTAACGGATCTATTTTCCATTTCCACCAATCGCCTCTTTTTCTTCCAGCTTTATATTCAGAGTCTTTTCTTTTGAGCATGATGCCCTCACTACCTTTATCCCTGCTTTGTTTTCTTATCTCAATTAAGGCATCCCATTTTTCAAAATCAATAATGGGTGATAAATGCAAAAATGGAACATTAATTTTCTTAACAACACTTTCCAGTTTTTCTCTTCTTTCTTCCATTGACATCATCCTGATATCTTCACCATTTTCTTCTACTAAATCATAAGCAATAAAACCAACCGGTGCTTCTTTTAATTGCTTGGCTGTAATGTTTTTTCTGCCAATTCTTGTCTGCAAAGCAGAGAAGGGGAGCGGTACAAAAGTTCCTTTATCAGGGGGTGTTGCAAGGCTGATAATTTCTCCATCAATGGCTGTGCCATTGGGCAATAAATTCTTTAATATTTTGTACTCAGGAAATTTATCTGTGAGTAATTCCTCGCCACGGCTCCAGACAAATAATTCATTGTTTCGTTTAATTATCTGTCCACGAATGCCATCCCATTTCCACTCTGCCTGCCAATCAATTTCATCACCCAATTCGCTCACTGCATTTTCAATTGCATAAGCCAGATAAAAAGGGTAGGGCTTAGAGTCGTCTGCTGCACTGTGCTCTGTGCTCATCAGTTCATCAAACGAAATTGTTGCCGGGTTCCAATCACCCATTATTCTATGCGCAATTATTGAAGGAGAGACATCGGTTGTTTTAGCAATAGCATTCACCATCAGCTTTTGCGAAACGCCAATTCTAAAACCGCCCGTCATCAGCTTATTAAAAACAAAAATTTCACTTCGGTTCATTTGCGCCCATGCTTCTGTTACAAATTGTTGCTTTACTACATCTTCCTTTTTGCCAATCGTTGTAAGCAAATTCATGTAATGTGTAAGTGAATATTCTACTACATCATTTGTATCAATATTACTCTCAGGAATTAACAATGAAATGGTTTCAGCCAGATCGCCAACTGTATGATAGCATTCTTCAAACAGCCATGGCTCTATGTTTGCGACTTGCATACAAGTGTTACGAAGCAATGCACTGTTTATAGAACGCTTCGGTCTTCTTCCAGTAAACAATGCAATGACCCAAATTTTATCTTCACTATTTGCTTCTGAAAAATATGCTCGGATTGCTTCCAGCTTTGCAGTAGTCTTTGTTGTAGTAGCCAGCTTCATTATAAGTTCTGCGAAACGCTTCATAAAATATGATTAAAAGACAAAAGATTCAAGACAATATTTAAACCATCTATAAAATATCAGAGTTTGAAGCCCCTCCTCCTTCGGAAGGATTTAGGGAGGCTTCTTCTCCAGATGGATTTGGGGAGGCTGTTTCTTCTTCATCATTTCCATACTCTGTTTTTACTTCTCCCGCTTCTATTCCCTGTTCATTTAAATATCGACTAAATGTAGCTTGAAATCCATGTGTGGCATAAACTCTTTCTGCACCCGTTGCCTTTACAGCACTTATCAATCCGTCCCAGTCGCAATGGTCACTCAATGAAAAACCGGCATCGGCATTTTTTCTACGCACGTTTCCTCTTACCTGCATCCAACCGCTGCAAATGCCCGTTGCATAAGGCGAAAAGCGCTTCAACCACGGGCTTCCTTCCGCACTTGACGGAGCAATTACTATACATTCTTTTAGTTCTTCCTTTGTGGTTTCAGGTGTTATTCTTTTTACATTAGGCAAAGCCCAACCTGCAGCTTGTAATGTAGTATGCATATTATATACAGCACCATGCGCATAAATTGAAATGCCTGTTTCAGCCAAAGGTTTTAAAATCCTTTGTGCTTTGCCTAAACTATAGGCAATAAAAACACTTGCTTTTCCATTTGTTTTGTTGACATTAATCCAGCTTTTCATTTCATTAAAAATTTCTTCCTGCGGTTTCCATTTGTATATGGGTAAACCAAAAGTAGATTCTGTAATAAACGTATGGCATTTTACCGGTTCATAAACAGTACTTATTCCATCATTCTCTATTTTATAATCGCCGGTAAATACCCATACTTCCCCTTTATATTCCACTCTTACCTGCGCACTTCCAATTATATGCCCTGCGGGGAAAAGTGATATGCTTACGCCATTCCTCATCACAGGTTCATTCCAACCTACAGAATGATAATTATTTTCGCCCAAACGTAATTGTAATATAGGTTTGGTATAGTGGTGGCAAAGATAATTTTTACTGCCCCATTTTGCATGGTCACTATGTCCGTGGCTTATTACTGCAAAGTCCACAGGTTTCCATGGGTCGATATAAAAATTGCCTTGCGGGCAAAAGAGTCCTCTATTTGTAAATTCGATAAGGGGCATAGTAATTAAAACAAAAAACATACTGCATTTTTTAAGCCAAGAATGCTTATAATTTTAAATGGAAAATCAGCTTTATTAATTAATTTAGCAAACATAAACTAACTAATATTATGAGTAAAAATTTACTATTTACTGTAATCTTTTTTCTAATTGCTGTCTTAGGGTTTTCACAAACAGACGAAGTTTGGTTATTACACATTGAAAACAGTGACAAAATTCCCACTGATAAAGCAGTAACAAGACTATCTTTTCCAAAAGAATTTAAATTATTTAATTTGAATATCGGGCAACTAAAGCAAGAATTGTTTACGATTGTGGGTAACCAAGCTGGTAAGCATACCACAGTAATTTCTTTACCAAATGCTGCTGGTAATATTGAGCAATTTGAAGTGGTAGAAGCTTCTAATTTTGAGCCTGCTTTGCAAGCCCTGTTTCCTGAGATTAGAGCCTATTCTGGTAAGGGAATTAGTGATAAGTATGCCACATTAAAATTAAGTATTTCGCCACAAGGCATACAGGCAATGATTTTTAGAAGTGATAAAGATAATGAATTTGTAGAGGTTTATTCTCGGGATCATACTGTGTATGCTGCATTTAAATCTCAAAGGTCTAAGGGTATGTTGCCCTGGAGTTGCTCAACCGATGATCATGCTGCTATGAGTGACATTAAGAATCAAATTGCTAACACAAACAGACTTACAAGTTCTACAGGTGAATTAAAAACTATGCGTTTGGCACAATCAGTAACTGCTGAATATTCTAATTATTTTGGAGCTTTCAGTGCTGCACAAGTAGGGTTGGTTTTGGCTGCTATTAATGCAACACTTGCACGTTGTAATGGGGTTTACGAAAAGGATTTGGCATTACATTTAAATCTAATTGCTACATCTACTTCTGTAATATTTTATGATCCGGCAACTGATCCATATTCACCAGCTGCAATAGGGGCTGGGGGAGCTTGGAATGGCGAATTGCAAGCAACTTTAACTTCTGTAATTGGAGATGCAAATTACGATATTGGTCACTTATTTGGTGCAACTGGTGGTGGTGGTAATGCTGGGTGTATAGGTTGTGTATGCGAATCAGGTAAAGGAAGTGGATTTACTTCCCCTGCTGATGGCATTCCTCAAGGTGATAATTTTGATATAGATTATGTAGTGCATGAAGTGGGTCATCAAATAGGAGCTAACCACACTTTTTCTTTTAACAATGAAAATTCAGGTAATAACAAGGAGATAGGATCAGGTATAACTATTATGGGTTACGCAGGTATTACAGCTTATGATGTTGCGCCACATTCTATAGATATATTTCATGAAACTTCAATTCAGCAAATTCAAAATAATCTGGCTACAAAAACTTGTCCCATTACCACATCATTGGCGGGTGCGAATGCAACTCCTGTTGTTACCCCAGTAAGCAATTACACTATACCTCTTAGTACTCCATTTGTACTAACTGGTTCTGCAACCGATGCTAATGCAGGCGATGTATTAACTTACTGTTGGGAACAAAATGATCAAAGGGGTTCTGCTACAGGTGCTTCTAGCAGCGCAAGCACCACAAAAACAGTAGGTCCAAATTTTTTATCGTTTAGTCCAACAGCTTCTCCACTGAGATATTTTCCAAGATACACTTCTATCTTATCTAATTCATATACTACTACAGCTTTACAGGGTGGTAATCCAAATGTATTGATTGAGGCTTTAAGTTCAGTTGGCAGAACTCTGAATTTCCGTTTAACGGTAAGAGATAATTCTCCTTATAGTTCAACTGCTCCCATAAAAGTTGGCCAAACAGCTTTTACTGATATGGTTGTAACGGTTACCAATACTTCTGGGCCATTTCAGGTAACATCACCTAACACAAACGTATCTTATCCGGGAGGTTCAACACAAACAATAACCTGGGATGTAAATAATACAACCTTGCCACCTGTAAGTTGTGCAAATGTAAAAATAAGTTACTCAACTGATGGGGGAATAACTTTCCCTACTGTTTTAACTTCAAATACCCCAAATGATGGAACTGAGGCACTAACTATTCCGGTAGGAGCAACATCTACTGCCCGTATAAAAGTGGAAGCTGTTGGAAATATATTTTTCGATATCTCAAACAGCAACTTTATAGTAACAGCTCCCGTAAATGAATTTAATTTTACACCAAGTTCAGTAACAACAACAGCTTGCCCTGCTGGGTCTCCTACAGTTACTATTGCAACAACAGTTATAGGTGCTTTTACAACGCCAATAGCACTAACTGCTTCAGGAGTACCAACAGGAACTACTTTGACATTTGCACCAAACACGTTAACACCAGGTAGTAGTTCCGTTGCAACTTTAAATAATGCTTCTATATTGTCAACTGGTACTTATAATATTATGGTAACAGGTATAGCAGACTCGTCTATTAAAACCACAACCATTACTTTTATTGTTCCAGCGGGTGCTGTAATAGCAACTCAACCTACAGATCAGACAGTTTGTAATGGTATTTCTTCAACCTTTAATGTCACTGTATCTGGTTCCGGATTAAATTATCAATGGCAGCAGTCTTCATTACTTGCAGGTCCTTATACAAATGTTACGGTTGGAACCGGTGCCGGTTCTTCCTCATACAAAACAGAATTTACAACGCCTGCAATGAACAATAGTTATTACCGTGTTATAGCAGCAAACATTTGTGGTTCATCCACTTCAGTACCTGCTAAACTAACAGTAAATACAGTTGCTATAATAACTGCCCAACCTATTGCGCAAACTGCATGTATTCCTGCCCCAGCTTCATTTTCGGTAACTGCTATAGGTACTGGTTTAACTTACCAATGGCAAATAAGCAGCAATAACGGGACCTCTTATACTGATATTCCTTCAGCAATAGGTTCAACTTATACAACAGGTGCTACATCACCTACTTTAAATGGTAATCTTTATAGGGTTAATATTTTAAGTATTTGCTCACCTACTACGCCAATTACTTCAAATGCTGTTTCTTTAACTGCAATTAATCCTGTAATAATTACACAAAATCCATCATCACAAAGCGGATGTGCTTTAGACAATTATACTTTTACAGTAACTGCTACCGGAGGCAACTTAACATATCAATGGCAGTTAAGTACAGATGGTGGAGCTACATATTCTAATGTTTCAGCAGGTATCCCAATTTCGCCAACTACTAGTGGCATAACTTCTACTTATACCATTAATAATGCAC
>JAYVVD010000064.1:0-2428 GCA_043787295.1 Ferruginibacter sp.
GTGTAATACCAGGTAAGTGCCGATGGTAAATTATTAAATACACCTAACAATAAAACAGGAAATATATAAGGCATGTATTTCATAACAGGATTGCTGTTATCCTGCATATTACTCATGCTGTAAATAGATATCAACATACTTGTAGTAACTGCTGTTAACGTGAATAAACTCACATGATCCCCATAAAAAGGAATACTAAAAGGTAGTTTAAATATAGAATCGTAGGCCGCAAGATCATTTGCCCATAAAAAACTTTTGCCACGCAAATCTATGTTGCTTTGAAAAAAGTAATAAAGTGACATAAAAATCGGTATCTGTAAAAGTGCGGGCAAACAACCACCTAATGGACTTACACCTGCAGTTTTCCAAAGTTTCATTTGTTCCATGCTAAATGCCTGTTGATCCATATGCCCCGCCTTATCAGTAAACTTAGCCTTAAGAGCGTCTACCTCAGGTTTTAAAACTTTCATTTTTGCACCGCTTAAATAACTTTTATAAAGTATAGGAGATGTTATAAGACGGATGAGAAGCGTTAGGAGCAAAATTACAATACCCATGCTTGCTATATTTCTCTGCAAAAAATCGAACACAGGCAATAAAAAATAACGGTTAATATATTTGACGAAAGAAAAAATACCCGAACCGTAGGGTACCATGTTTTCCATTTTATTATCGTACTTTTTTAAAATATTATAATTACTTGGTCCAAAATAAAATTGTAATGCAGTGTTACTTATACCACGGGCTTTTACAGGAATTTTAAGGTTGGCTGTAGATCTAAAAATATATGAATTACTGTCTGCAGGAATTGTCCATGCCACTGTACCAGATTCAAATTTATCTTTAGCCACCAACGCAGCAATAAAAAACTGTTGCTTAGCACCAATAAAACTTATAGGTTTAGAAAATGATTTAGAATCATCTTTTGCAACATGCGCAAAATCATAATTACCCTCTTCTACATACCCAATTTGAGATTGAGTACGTTCGTATTTATGATCTTTTTCAATTTGTGAAGCTTCCGTTTGCCATAACAGATTTATAACATTACCGGTAAACAAATTATCGCCTTTTGTCATAATATTAAAGTCCATCATATATTCACCTTCACGAATAGTGTATTGATGAATGATTTCTTTATCTCCTGTTGAATCTCCTGTTTTAAAAGAAATCGTCTGGCTTTTATCTGCATTTACAACTACTGGTTGGGGGATAAAATTTATATTTTCTGTTTGTGCAGTAGTATTGTTGCCGGAGTTGATATCGTAAGATATTTTATTAAAACTACCGCTTTGTAAAAGCACTTGTGTACTGTCAAACTTCTTGTATTTTTTAAGTTCTACTCGAGCAGGTTGTGCACCTTTTGTATTAAAAGTAACCTTCATTACATCGTTCTCTACAGATACCATCTGTGCCTTTATCGTGTCTTGAACAAAGCCCTGTGTTTGCTTTGCTATTTTTAAGGAATCTGTTTTTTGCAGATCTAATTTTACAGCATTTGAATCTACTTTGGGTTTTAATGCAGCAATAGAATCATTAATTCTTTTTTGCTCAAGATCGTAAGTGGCTTTGCTGTTGTTATTTATCAGTAGCATTGCCACAAGCAAGGCTCCAATAAGACCAAAACCTATCAGTGTATTCTTGTCCATTCCCATTATAATTAATTTTAGTATTTAGTTTTTGTTGCAGTTATAGCACTTACTTAAAAACTGCACACCGTAAATTAAAAATGCCCTATTTGATATTAAGGCTGCAAATGTAACTAAGTTTAAACAGTGCTTAAATTAAAAATGCCTCCATTTAAGAAGGCATTTTTAATGTACCAATTATATATTATTTTTTTGCCGCGGCTGATGGAGCTGCGACTGTTTTACCAACTGGGACTTTTGCAGCCGCTGTTTCTTCTTGCTTAAGTTGACGAGTCATTGTTACAGAAGCAATAGGAATACGTGGAGAATTCATGATTTCCATGTTTTCAGCCTTAATATTCTCGACACGTATATTTTCATTTAATTCTAAATTAGTAATATCAACTTCAATATTTTCTTTTAAATATTTTGGAAGCGTTTTTACCTTTACAGATTTAATTTTTAGTACCAGTTTACCACCTGCTTTCACACCTGCCGGAGTACCTGTATATTTTAAAGGAAGTGTTGCAATAACTTTTTTATCCTCTACCAACTCTAGAAAATCAAGATGCGTTAATACATCAGTAACTTTATTAAACTGCAAATCTTTCAAAATACAGTTGTAAGAATTACCATCTACTGTAATGTTGGCAAACATAAATTCAGATGTGTAAACGATGTTTTTAAAAGCAGTTGCAGGAGCAGAAAAATTTACTTCAGTTTTACCACCGTAAATTACAGCTGGCACAAGTTGCTGAGAGCGAAGTTGGCGGGTGGCTTTTTTTCCGCTTTCGGTCCTC
>JAYVVD010000065.1:0-7902 GCA_043787295.1 Ferruginibacter sp.
ATGTGCAATTACCTGTTGCAAAAGTTAAAAATTATATAACCATTGTTACTATTGCACTTATCAGCCCAATGAAAAACTATTTGCTTGTGCTGCAGGCATTGAGATACTGTGAGGCTTTTATTAATTATAATATTTACGGGCCTATAAAAGATGAAGCTTACTGGCAAAACTGTTTGGCTTCAATAATGCTTTTGCCTGCTAATATAAAAGTTACCTACCATGGAGACATAAAGCCAAACTTAATAGAATCGGTCCTTTCACAACAACACCTATTTATTATGCCAAGCAAAAGTGAAAATTTTGGCCATGCTATTGTTGAAGCACTATCTGCTTGCAAACCCGTAATAATATCCAACAATACGCCATGGAATAATTTAGAAATAAATAAGGCAGGCATAAACGTAGATAATAATGTGGAGGAAATTGGGAGGGCCATTTCTTTTTTTGCTGCGCAGGATCAAACCTCCTATAACCAATCGGCAAAAGCGGCCGGGATTTATGCAAGCCTGAATATTAATACAGCAGAAAATATAAAGGGATATAAACGTTTGTTTTTTGAAAAAATATAAAATGACTTTTCCAAAAAATACGTTCCTGAAATTTATACTGGTATTTGTTTCCGTATTTTTAATTTGTTATTTTGGTGCTCTTTTTATAACGGGTATTGCAATTAAGGGCGGCTTTTACAGTTCATTTGTTGAAAAATATTTTAACCTGTCTGCCTGGTTAAGAACATCCCTTATTGCCGGAACAAAATTATTTGTATCATTTTTTAATATTGAAACCATCCGAACAAGTGAATATATTTTACGCATACCCAATGCCAATGGAATAAAAATAGTTTATTCCTGTTTAGGGTTTGCAGTAATGAGTTTTTGGACAGCTTATATTATTGCAACGGCTGCTGACAAACAAAAAAAAATACGATGGCTATTTATCGGTCTTCTGCTGATTTGGATAATAAATGTTTTAAGAATAAGCATGGTTATAATTGCAGGTAGGAAAGAATGGAAGTTTCCATTGGGATTGGATCACCACAGCTGGTTTAATATTATTGCTTATCTGGCCATTTTTATAATGATGTATTTATTTGAAAAAAATATAAAAAAAAGCTACTTACATGAAAGTGGACCTTTCAACATATAATAACGGCTGGTATAAACCGGGCAACCCTTTAAAAAGAATTTTGTGGCATTATATAAACCTGATTTTTTTAAAATCAGGCTGGTTTCCTTTTTACGGATTAAAAGTTTTTTTATTAAAATTATTCGGTGCAAAATTAGGAACCGGTATTTTGATAAAACCATTCGTAAATATAAAGTATCCCTGGTTTTTAACGATCGGTAATAATGTATGGATAGGGGAGGAAGTTTGGATTGACAATCTTGCGCAGGTTACAATTGGCGATCATGTTTGTCTATCACAGGGAGCACTTTTATTAACAGGCAGTCATGATTACAGAAGCACTTCTTTTGATTTAACTGCAAAAAAAATTGCGCTTCAAAACGGTGTATGGATTTGCGCAAAAGCAGTTATATGCCCCGGCGTTACATGCCATGAGCAAAGCATTGTTACAGCAGGTTCTGTTATTACAGCAGATTGTGAAGCTAACAGTATTTACAAGGGTAATCCTGCTATTAAATTAAAAATCCGTGAGATGAAGTAAAGATGATATCACCAAACTACTTTTTAACTTGCTCATTTTTGCTGGTTATTAACAAATTAAAAGAATTGTGAAAAAATAGTTCCTCAAGCTTATAATAAAAAGTCTAATATTAAGTTATTGATTAGAACGTAGAAGAATTTGTAATAAAATATTCTTTACTATGTTTGCCACTCTAATTGAAAAACGAAGTTCATAAACTTCCAAAACGATATGAAAATCTCGCTTATTACAGTAACTTTTAATTCAGAAAAGTACCTACATCACTGCATAGATTCTGTACAAAGCCAGACTTATAAAAACATTGAGCACATAATAGTTGATGGAAACTCAACAGATAATACGGTAAAAATTATTAATCAATACGGTTCAGCTATATCAAAATGGATTTCAGAAACAGACCGAGGGATGTATGATGCCATTAATAAAGGTATTGCTTTGGCCACCGGTGATGTTATTGGTGTATTAAACAGTGATGACATGCTTTATTCAGATGATGTAATTGAAAACATTGTCAGAACTTTTGAAGAAGAACAGGTAGACTCTGTTTACGGTGATCTTCAATATGTGGATCAGGAAGTGACTTCAAGGGTATTTAGAACCTGGAAAGGAAAAACATATGACCGTAATTTGTTCAAAATAGGATGGATGCCTGGTCACCCAACTTTTTACATTAAAAAATCATTGATAGAATCTTTTGGTGGCTACGAAAACCATTATTTTACCGCGGCTGACTATGAATTTATGACCCGTTATTTATTCCACCATAAAATTTCTTCTTTTTATCTGCCCAAGCTTATTGTAAAAATGAGAAGAGGCGGCGCCAGTAACAACAATATTCAGCATAGGTTTAGAGCCAATAGAAGAGATTATTTAGCCATGAAGAAAAATAGTATTCCGATGCCATTTCTAGTTTCTATTTTAAAGCCGCTTATAAAAGTTCATCAGTACAATTTAAGAACTAATCTGGGAATATTTTAATGTTTTCAATCTTCAAAAAAACAGCGCCTTTCCCTTCCCCTTATTTTCCTATTGTAACCGATATACACTCCCATATTTTACCTGGTATTGATGATGGTTCCCCCGACATTGAAACTTCACTGGCTTTAATTGAAGGCTTAATGAAACTTGGTATTACGCAATCGATAGCTACTCCACATATCATTGGTGATCTCTACAGAAATGATGCATCATCTATAAACGAATCACTTTCCCTTTTAAAAAAAACACTTTTAGAAAAGCAAATAGATTTTAAAGTTACCGCTGCTGCAGAGTATATGCTGGATGCCTATTTTCTTGAACTGCTTGAGTTGAATAAACCTTTGCTTACTATAAAAGACAATATATTACTTACTGAGTTTTCTTATGCAGATAAGCCCTACAATGTTGAGCAGTTATTATTCAATATTATTACCGAAGGATATCAACCAATATTGGCGCACCCAGAACGTTATGGGTACTACCACAACGATTTTAAACAATATAATTATTTAAACGAAATAGGTTTTCTGTTGCAGGTAAACCTATTATCGCTAACAGGTTATTATGGTAAACCTGTGGCTAAAGCAGCTAATTATATTATTAAAAACAACCTGCATTCCTTTGTGGGTACTGACCTGCATCATGCACGACATTTAAGCGCACTATCAGAAAATAAAAACAGAATATTATTTGATGAGATTTTTAATAATAAAAAAATTAATGAAGAAATGTAGTTTTAAAAAAGATTTCATTAATAAAAGTTCAATGCAGCAATAAAACTATTTTAAGTTTTGTTGATTAGCCGCAGATTGCAAATTAATATGCGAATCTACGGCTAGTTTTTTTTTAATGAAACCATAATGGTTTTTAGATTGGTTAATTTGTAAAAGATGGCAAACTAAACTTTTAAAGTAAAGATGCTGTCTGGTAAATAAAAAAGTATCTAGAGGTTTGCTTAAACGGCAATACTTCTACATCAGGGATCCGAATAAAAAGAGGTTGCCTCGTACTTATCAGACAGACTCCTCTGTAAAAGAAAAAACTATAATAAAACAATTGTAATAAATTGAATCATCGTCGATAGATACCATGATGCTTTGATGTTTGCAGGTGCTCACAAATTTACCAAACCGAATGAACGGTTATCTCGTGCTGTTTGAAGCATGCGCTACAAAAGTTTTTTTTGTTTTCTGTATTTCATATTACACGACCTTCGAAAAACTCAGGATACAGTAAAATACTTAATACCTATCTGCTAGAATACAATTGGTATAGAGCGTTTTAACAGCTGTAAACATTATATTTGGTATGAACGATCATCTGTTTGTTATCCTCTTTAAGAATGAAATATTTTTTACTTTTATATTTTTTATTTTTTATAACAAATTTTATGGTTTGCTACGCACAAAAAACAGCAGCCAAAGAAAGTTTTTTTGAACAAAAAAAAAGAAGCCTGATTAAACAAATTGGCAAAAGTCTTTACAAAGAAAATGAACCCGTGAATCCTATAAAATCTGTAAATCCATTTATTGCTTATAAAGGAAAAACCATCAGATCAATTACAATTGCTCCTACTGGGTTTAATAAAATTGAAAATAATTCTATTGTTGTAACGAAAAATAAGTTTTCAAAATTTGCCGATCTTTTTCATAAAAACACCTTGCTGTCTGTAATAAAAAAGAATCTTTTTTTTAAAGAAGGTGATCAAATTCTGCCATTACTTTTATCTGATAATGAGCGCTACCTGAGAGATCTTTCTTTTTTGCAGGATGCACTGATTGTTGTTAACAGTGATTCTTCCTCAACTTTTGCAGACATCATTATTGTAACAAAAGATGTATTTTCTTTGGGTGGCTCTGTAAGAATAAGCAGTACCAACCGGGTACAGGTTACCGTAAAAGATGAAAATTTTTTTGGAACAGGAAATAGGTTCGAATACAGTTCTTTATTTGACAGGGAAAGGTCGCCAAACAACGGTATAGGTTCATCTTTTACACAGCGAAATATTAAAAAAAGTTTTATAAGTCTGAGTGTAGGTTTTACAAGTTTTAACCCGGCCTTTAACAGTGGAAGACTGGAAGAAAAAAGTACTTACACAATTTTAGAAAAACCACTTGTGAGCAGGTACGACGCATGGACGGGAGCAGCAGGTTTTTCTTTGAACGAAACAAAGAATGCTTACATTTCTGATTCTAGTTACAACTATGAATTTAAATACAAAGCTCTTATTGCAGATGTATGGGCAGGTTATAACATTGGTCATAAAAACGGAAGAGAAAATGATTCTGAAAAACGCCTTCGGCATTTTGTTGCTATGCGTTCCTTTTATAAAACATTCTACAGTGTACCTGATGCTTTTAAAATCAATTACAATTATAACTATGCTAACCTGAATGGCTTTTTAACTTCTTATACTTTGTACAAACAAAATTTTTACCGGACAAATTATATTTATGGTTTTGGTCGCAATGAAGATGTGCCTGAAGGTATTAATGCGACAGTTGTGGGAGGCTACACCAATAAACAAGGCGTAAAAAGAGCTTATTATGGTATTGAGTTTGATGCATCGCACTTCGAGAAAAAAGGTATTTTTACAAGCTATACTTTACATACGGGCAGTTTTGTAAACAGAAAAAAAATAGAAGACGCTGATGTGCTTTTAAGCATTAGTAGGTTCACGAAATTAAAAACACTGAGTCCTTTGTGGCGTAACAGGAATTTTATTTCAATTAGTTACACACGTCAGTTCAACAGTATTTTAAATGGGCCTTTACTGCTGGAAAGTGCGTATGGCTTACCCTATTTTAGTAACAACAGAGATATTTCAGATACCCGGTCTACCATAAAGTTTGAATCTGTATTTTACCATCTTAAAAAGTTTTTTGGTTTCAGGTTTGCACCATTTGTATTTACAGATATCAGTTTGTTAAAACCTTTAAATAAAAGTATACAACAAACAAAAGGCTTTACAGCAGTAGGTGGCGGTATGCGTACACGCAACGAAAATCTTGTTTTTGGCACAGTAGAATTGAAAGGTTATGTTTTTCCAAGAGTATACGAAGGTATGCGAGGCTGGAAAATAGAGCTGAGTACCAATATCCGTTTTAAATACAACAGCAGTTTTATTAGAAGGCCAGATTTTATAATACCTAACTAATTGATGTACACAAATACAGAAGCATCTGCCATAAGACAAAAATTCTGGACAAGTTTCGGAATGTATATGTCGCCAGTGCCATCTGCGACTTTGGAAAAGGTTAATTGGGTAAATTATAAAACGGGGATTAAAGGAATTGTATTTAAAATGGATGTTGATAAGAATTCTGCAAGTCTGGCTGTGGAAATATTTTTAAAAGATACAATGTTGCAACATCAATACTTTGAAATTTTTAATAGCTTTGCACAGCAGCTTGAAAATATTAAAGGAACAGATTGGGTTTTTATCCGTGATAATTTTATTGAAAATAAAGGAAACGTAAGTACCCTTATAATTGAATTAAAAAATGTAAATGTTTTCAGGCAGGAGGATTGGCCGGCAATTATTGGTTTTTTAAAACAAAACATCATTGGTCTTGATGCATTTTGGGCAGCATACAAACCGGCTTTTGAACTGATTTAATTTCTAATTTCATCATATAAACAACAAATAAACATGTTAAAAAACTTATTAAAATTTGGTGCTGTATTGCTTTTAATAATTGGTGCTGCATCTTGCAACGGCAATAAAAAAACTGCTACAGAAAATACTACAACAGATACTACAGTAAAGCCTGTAAGTGTAAAAAGTGAGAACGTAAATTATTCAGGAGATGGAGTAACAATGAAAGGTTTTGTAGCTTTTAATGAAAAGAATTCTGCTTTGAAGCCAATAGTTCTTATTTTACCTGAGTGGTGGGGCATAAGTGATTATACCCGTGGAAGAGCAAAGCAATTGGCTGAGCTCGGTTATTTTGCTTTTGCAGTAGACATTTATGGCGAAGGTAAAACTGCAGAAACTCCTGATGAAGCGGGTAAACTTGCAGGACCTTTTTACTCACCGGGCAACATGGCAAAAAACAGATTTGATGCTGCCCTTGCAAAAATTAAAACTTACCCTGGTGCAGATACTAATAAAATTGCTGCAATTGGTTATTGCTTTGGTGGTGCTATGGTGCTCAATATGGCCAGGCTGGGAGAGTCTTTAAGGGGAGTAGTTAGTTTTCATGGGAACCTTGTAGGAGTTCCATTAAAAAAGGAATTATTAAAAGCTGATGTATTGGTTTGCCACGGAGATTCAGACAAATTTGTATCACCTGCAGAAGTTGCAACATTTAAGAAGCAAATGGATTCTATAGGAGCATCTTATACTTTTAAAAGTTATGCAAATGCCACTCATGCATTTACTAACCCGATGGCTGATGAAA
Source organism: Ferruginibacter sp. (assembly GCA_043787295.1). Lineage (GTDB taxonomy): Bacteria > Bacteroidota > Bacteroidia > Chitinophagales > Chitinophagaceae > Ferruginibacter. Next base: position 7,048 of record JAYVVD010000065.1, read on the forward strand.
AAGCAAAAAAATACGGAATGCCGATTAAATACAATGCTGCTGCTGATACAGCTTCTTTTAATGAAATGAAAATGTTCTTCAATAAAATTTTTAAGTAAAAATGCAGCTGTAAAATAAACAAAGTTCTTTTGCAATTAAATATTGCTTAAATACCACTTAGTGCAAAAAAGGACAAATATTGAGTTTGCAGTTTAGCCGCAGATTCGCAAATCTGCGGCTTATAATTTTGTTGATGAGCTAATTGAAAAATAAAATAGTTTATAATAACTTTTTTCTATTTAGGAGTCTACAAAAACCTGATTATTTCCTAATTGTAAGGCAGGTTTTTATAGCGATTTTTTGTAAAGATTGTGCGGGATGAAAGACTCTTTTTATCAATTTCCATATTATGTTCAGTTGTTGCACTTCCTTTATCCTTTATTTTAATTGTTGTAACATCTATTTGTTTTATAAAAAGATCTACTTGCTTTTTACTTAATTCTGAAAATGAAAAAGCCATATAATATTTCCCCTCCCTGCCCTTGGGGCTTACCAAATAGTAAGAATTTTTTTTAATTTTATTTTTCTTTTAAAGGATGCAATACATTTAAAAACTGGCACTGCATACGGCAATCCGCAACATTGGCTGCTAAACTGCACTACATATCTAATTGTAGTTGGTTGCACATCAGCAAAAGTGAAGATGAGATTAGTAATTTAATAATATAGCTGATAAAATAATTAATTTTTTCAATATTGTAATTTTTTAGTGCTTATAATTTCGTTGAAAACGCCATCCCACAAATTAATTCTTTTGCCCAGTGCTTCTTTAATGCTTATCAAAGCTTCATCCCATTTGTTTTCATCTTCACCGCA
>JAYVVD010000066.1:0-16948 GCA_043787295.1 Ferruginibacter sp.
GCACATACAACCATACAAAAGCTGTAGCAATAAGTAGTGAATCAAACCTATCTAAAAAGCCACCATGACCTGGCATAAAATAACCGCTGTCTTTTATATTAGCCATACGTTTTATTTTACTTTCGAGCAGGTCCCCAAGTGTGCCAAAGACAGCACAGATAACCGCTATTACTAACCAGTGTTTTAACGGTAAAAAATAAAAAGTATTTACAAAATGTACAATAATTCCCATTATAAACACACATAATATTGCACCGCCGCCTGTGCCTTCCCATGTTTTTTTAGGAGATATTTTTGAGAAAGGTGTTTTGCCAATAAATGAACCTACCAAATATGCCATGGTATCGTTTAGCCAGATGGATAAGATGATGGCAATTGGCAATAGCGGCGAATAATTAATGAGACTTAAATCCTGATGATAATTCTTTTTGCCCAGGTCAATCATCATCAATATTGGTATAATAATGTAGGGCATTGAAAGTGCCAATAATCCAAAATACTTTGTAGGTTTAATAAGTTTAATTATTTTTCTAAACTCATATAAACAGCCTACCATGATTATTAAAAAGAGTATTAGAAAGGTATAAAAATTTATAAATATTCCCCCCAGCATTATCATTACAAATACACCCGCTGTTATTGTCCTTGTTTTAAAAACTGTTTTGTTAAGTGCCACGTTTATTTGTTTGGTTGTGCGCTATTGAGTTGTAAGGATTGGCTTCCGCCATTAATAAATTTTCTTTAGCTTCTATTTTCGCCTTGTTTTTTGCCGAATATTTATTGAGTATTATAAAAAGACCAACCAACGCAATAAGGCCTGTTAGCCCAATGCTCCAATGCACACTAGGGTCAAGTTTGTCCATATCAATCTTCTGGTTTTTCATCCTCATCACAAAAATACTTGTGAGCACAATGCCATTATTTATAAAATGCGCTACAATATTTACCCAAATATTTTTAGTTTGGTGATACATCAGTCCCAATACAAATCCCAGCAACATTCTGCTTAAAAACAGGTAGATGGACATGTGAATTAAACTGAAAATAAAAGCGGTTACAATTATAGCTAATAATGGATTGCGCCACCATTTAGTAAATAAATTTTGCAAGGCACCTCTAAAAAATACTTCTTCAAACATTGCAGGAAAAAATGCCATTATAAACAACCCAATTATATAATCTTGCCAGTTGCTTATATTAGCTAAAGCGGCAGCTTGTTTGTTATACAAAATTTCCATGTTACTGGCCATTTTGTCTAACTGTGGAAAATGTGCAACTACGGCTTTGGTTAAATCTGCCAGTGGCGATGCAGCAAATGCGGCAGTAAAAATCAACATAAAACCAAGCAGTAATTGAAACCCATTTATATATTTATTAAACCCCAGCCAAAACATATTTTTACCGTTGCTTACAATTGACCATAAAACAGCAGGAATAAATAATAGCGCAAACGTTCCTAAAACCTGTATCGTTCTTACCATCCCCACATTTTCAGGAGCCAGCATAGCTTTCATAACCTCATCTGCATCGGTTACAGTTTTTCCTGTGGGCATTATTTGCATGGTTAATAAAAACTGTATGCCGCCGGCAAGTATAAATCCTAATCCTAAAAATGCAAAAAGAAACCCAAGTTGAGCCCATCCGCCAAAACCTTTAACGCTTTTGTATTCCATCCCTTAAAAACTTTTATTGTAAATTTGCCCGCAATATACTCATTTCCGCATCCCTTGGAGAGAGATTAAGGGTGAGGTTTAAAATAAAACTATGCCCACTATTGGTTCTATACAATTACCCGATTTTCCTTTACTGTTGGCTCCTATGGAAGATGTGAGCGATCCTCCATTTCGTGCGGTGTGTAAAGACAATGGTGCAGACCTTATGTACAGCGAATTCATCAGCAGCGAAGGCTTGATAAGAGATGCCATGAAGAGTATGAAGAAACTAGATTTTGAAGAAGAAGAACGCCCATTTGGTATTCAAATATTTGGTGGTGATGAGGATGCAATGGAAATGAGTGCAAGAATTTGCGATGCAGTGAATCCCGATTTGGTAGATATAAACTTTGGCTGTCCGGTAAAAAAAGTGGTAAACAAAGGCGCCGGCGCAGGTGTTTTAAAAGATTTAGATTTAATGGTGCGTCTTACAAAATCTGTAATTAATGGTACACGTTTGCCCGTAACAATAAAGACAAGGTTGGGTTGGGATGATAATAACAGAAATATAGAAGAAGTTGCCGAGCGCATGCAGGATATTGGTGTGCAGGCTATAGCCATACATGGCCGTACAAGATGCCAGTTATACAAAGGCGAGGCAGATTGGAGCCTCATTGCAAAAGTAAAAAACAACCCACGCATTACCATTCCTGTTTTTGGAAACGGTGATATTGATTCCCCGCAAAAAGCAAAGTTATACAAAGAACGGTATGGTGTAGATGGTATTATGATTGGCCGTGCAGCAATTGGATATCCATGGATTTTTAGAGAAATAAAACATTATTTAAATACTGGCGAAATTTTGCCATCGCCAACATTGGAAGAACGCATTGCAGTTTGTAAAAAGCACCTCGATAGATCCATAAAATGGAAAGGACAAATTGTAGGAATCAACGAAATGCGCAGGCATTATACCAATTATTTAAAAGGATTGCCCAACATAAAAGAATTTCGCATGAAGCTCGTAACCCTCACAGAGCCTGCAGATATAAGTGATGTATTGGACGAGGTGAGTGAACATTATAAGGAACATAGTTTTGTACGCACCCCAATTGAATTGATAAATTATCATGAGAAGTGTCCGGTGTAAGAAGAAGATATCAGATAAAAGATATTAGACGAAAGAAATGAAATTCCACACTAATCGTTACAAGTCCTCGTTTCGCTGCGCTGCACTGTGGGCGCCACTACTATCCCGTCGCTCTTCGGCTATAAATCTTTTTTTAACTTACAAACCATAACTTACTTTATAATGATATTTTTAGTATAATTAATTACCCCATTTTCATAATTTTTACTTCTACTTTTCAAGGCAGAATATATTATCACACTCAACAATGCTACCAAAAATAACGATGCAGCAACACCCATATAATATTCATTTCCATCCTTTTTCTTAAAGTAAAAAAATATAAAAGCAGCGGCAAAAATGATTGAAATATTTATGTAAATAAGTACGTTAAAATTTTGGTTCATTTCATTTATTCGAGGCAGTTCTTTTGTTAGTAAAAGTTCAGGATGCAAATCATAATTGTAAACATTTCTAACTTTTAAAATATCCGCCTTTTTATAGTTTGAAAATCCTGCACCCATATTTAATACTGCAAATACAGCCAATGGAAGCGCAAAGCCTTTGTACCACTGTGTTTTTAAGCCAGCAAAGAATACAATGGCTACAATAAGTGTCACTGATCCTAATACTATTAAAAACAATTGCTCATTTTTAAAAGCAACAAAATATTGCTCAATGTCGGTTTTTGTAAACATTTCAATATTTTTTATTCTGCAATGGCTGCTAAAATATTTTTACCCATTGGTGATTCTGATGATTTAAAAAAATGTGTAAGATTTCCATCTTCGTTTACTAAATATTTACAAAAATTCCAGCTCGGTTCATTGCTGTTCCAGCCATTCTTTTCTTTATCAGTAAGCCAGTCGTATACTTTATTTTGTGTGGAATGAATTACCACTTTACTTTTTTTCATTAACGGAAAACTAATACCGTAATTGTGATTACAAAATTCTGCTATGGACTTGTCGTCCCTGCTTTCCTGCTTCTGAAAATCATTTGCAGGAAACGCTAATATTTCTAGTTTTTCTCTTTTCAAATTATAGAGTTTTTCCAGTTCTTTATACTGAGCTGTATAACCACAATCTGATGCTGTATTTACTATTAAAACTTTTTTATTTTTTAGTTTAGAAAAATCAAATTTATCGCCATGGCTAAGTATAGCTTCCAATTCATAAAAAGATTCTGCTGCAGGTTTATCGGAAGCAAAAATTCCTTTGTTTATTTTAAAGATTCTGTTAAACAATGCAAATAAAGGATACACTATTTTTAAAAAATGTTGCTTTGCGGTCATCTTAATTAATGGCTTTTTTAAATAAATTTAATTTTCCTGTATATGGCGGGTATTTAATTGCTAGATCAAACCAGGTCGGTGTTTTCATCATAGCTTTTTTATGACTGAAAGTATCAAAACTAAATTTGCCATGATAATTGCCCATACCACTTGCGCCCCTGCCACCAAATGGTAATTTGTGGTTGGTGAGATGAAGACTGGCGTTGTTTATACAACCGCCGCCAAATGGTACAGCATTCAGCCATTGTTTTTCTTTTTCAGCAGAGGATGTAAAAACATACATTGCCAGTGGATTTTTATTTTGATTGATAATTGCAAGTGCTTCTTTCATTTCGGTAAATGCAATAACTGGAAGGATAGGCCCAAAAATTTCCTCTTTCATTACAGCATCACTCACATTATTTATTTCCAGTAAAGTGGGTTCAATAAACAAGTTGGCTTTATCTGTTGTGCCACCAGCTAAAAGTTTTCCATTACTTAAATATTTTTCCAGTCTAATAAATTGTTTTTCATTAATTATTCTTCCAAAAAAATCACTTTTTTGTGCATCATCTCCAAAAAAATTACGAATAACTTTTTTTAGTTCGGTCACGAGTTCATCTTTTACAGAATGGTGCACAAGTAAATAATCCGGTGCAACACACATTTGTCCTGCATTAGAAAATTTTGGCATTGCAATTCTCTTTGCAGCAGTTTTTATATCAGCATCTGCTTCAACAATACAGGGGCTTTTACCGCCGAGTTCCAGAGTAACCGGTACTAAATCTTTTGCTGCAAGTTGGTAAATAATTTTACCAACAGCAGTACTGCCTGTATAAAAGATATGATCGAAAATAAAATTATTCATCAACTCAGGCACTACAGTTGCGCCATCTCCTTCTGCATAAAAAATATAAGATGGTTCAAATGTTTCTTCAACAATAATTTTCATAATGGCTGCTGTTGCCGGCGCAAGCTCTGATGGTTTAAGCACTACGCAATTTCCGGCAGTAATGGCGCCAATAAGCGGGGTAAGCAATAATTGAAAAGGATAATTCCATGGGCTTATAATTAATACCACCCCCAAAGGTTCAGGCATAATAAAACTGCTTGATGGAATATTTAATAGATTGGTACCTACTTTTTCAGGCTTCATCCAGCTACTTAATTTTTTTATAGCAACAGCCATTTCTGAAAGAAAAAAACCGTTTTCTGTTATCCAGCATTCTTCTTTGCTTTTATGTAAATCTTTGTGTAAAGCCTCAAATATTTCTATTTCATATTTTTGAACGATAGCTTTTAATTTTTTCAACTGTTCTATTCTAAAGTTGTATGGTTTTGTAACGCCTGTCTCAAAATAGGTTCGCATTTGCGCTGTTACTACACTTGTATTCATTTAAACTAAATTTGATTTTAAAGTTAAGCAAACTAACCATGAACGATGAACATTATATGCGTTTGGCACTGACAGAAGCAGCAATTGCATTTGAAAAAGATGAAGTGCCGATTGGAGCAGTCCTAGTAATTGCTGATAAAATAATTGCCAGATCTTATAATCAGGTAGAATTGCTGAATGACAGCACGGCCCATGCAGAAATATTATCCCTCACCGCTGCATACAATTCGATTGGCAGTAAATATGTTTTAGATGCAACTTTGTATGTAACTATTGAACCTTGCCTTATGTGCTGTGGTGCTTTATATTGGAGCAAAATTGGCAAAATAGTTTTTGGTGCGCCGGATGATAAAAACAGTTACAGAAAATATACAGGCGATGTAAATCCATTTCACCCAAAAACGATTTTAGTCGGTGGTATTTTAAAGGAAGAGTGCTCGGTTTTAATGAAAGAATTTTTTAAAAAAAGGAGATGATTCATAAAACTGGAATCTACCCTTCAATTTCAATCCCATAAAGCATAAATTGCTCTTTCCTTTTTAAACTTTAATTTTGCATATAATATTTTTTTAATCATATAAATTTTATACAATGGCATTTACATTAGCGCCGCTTCCTTATGCATACGAAGCCTTGGAACCACATATTGATACAGAAACAATGAAAATACATCATGATAAGCATCACCAAGCTTATGTAGATAATTTAAACAAGGCAATTGCAGGCACAGAAAATGAAAACAAAACTATAGAGGAACTTGTAAAACATGCGGGAGCAATAAGTCCTGCAGTTCGCAACAATGGCGGTGGACATTGGAACCATACTTTCTTTTGGGATTCTCTTAGGAAAAATGATGGGGCAAAACCAACAGGTAAATTGGCAGAAGCTATTGATGCAGCCTTTGGTACTTTTGATGCTTTTAAAGAAAAATTTAATGCAGCCGGTACTACCCGTTTTGGTAGTGGTTGGGCATGGTTAAATGTAAAAGATGGCAAACTGGAAGTAAGTTCAACACCCAATCAGGATAATCCGTTGATGGATGTAGCCGAGGTAAAAGGGACACCGATATTGGGTTGCGACGTTTGGGAGCATGCTTATTATTTAAAATATCAAAATAAGCGTCCTGCATATTTAGAAGCGTTTTGGAATTTGGTAAACTGGGATAAAGTAGCGGAGCGCCTTCAAAAAGTTTAAATTTTTATTTCTATTTATTAAAAAAGCTGCTCATATTGAGCAGCTTTTTTAGTGCAATAATTTCCTCAATAGTAATTTTTATTAAAGTTGTAACTTTAAAATTTATCGGCAACATAATTGATTTGTAGAAGATATTAATAACGCACAATAAAATTTTTTATGCCGAAAATAAAATCAAAACAAAGTAACGGAGAAATTGTAAATCTTTATTACGAAGACCTTGGTACCGGAAAAAATGTAGTTTTTATACATGGATGGCCTCTGAGTGGTGCTATGTGGGAATACCAGATAACGCAACTACCGCAACAGGGGTTGCGCTGCATTACTTACGATAGGCGTGGGTTTGGACACTCTGACAAGCCTGCCGGTCCTTATGATTACAACACACTTGCAGCAGATTTAAAGGCCGTTTTAGATGAGTTGGATTTGCAGGAAGTTACGCTTATAGGTTTTTCAATGGGCGGTGGCGAAATTGCTAAGTATTTTTCTTTGTATGGTGGTGCAAGAGTGAGTAAAGTTGTTTTAATAAGTGCGGTAGTTCCTTATATGCTAAAAACTGATGATAATGCAGACGGCGTACCGCAAGAGGCGTTTGATGGCATGTTAAAGCAAATGACAGACGATAGACCAGCTTTTTTAGAAGGATTTAATAAAGACTTTTTTGGCGTTTCATTACTGAGCCATCCTGTGAGTGAGGCAATGTTACAACAATGTGCAAATGCAGCTATGCATGCCTCGCCCATTGCTACCATTGAGTGTGCCAAAGCTTTTTCATCAACAGACTTTAGAGCGGATGTTGCAAAAATAAACGTACCTACATTAATTATACATGGCGATGCCGATAAAACCGTACCCATTGCAGCAACAGGAAATAAATCTGCTAACCTGATATCTGGATCAAAATATATAATTTACGAGGGAGAGCCTCATGGGTTATGGTTTACTTCTAAAGAGAGATTAAACCAAGATCTGATAGATTTTATTTAACGCAAATTTTAATCTCCATTTTAACCGATGCAATTTGTATCGGTTTTTTTATTGATTATTTGCGGAAAAGTATTATAGTAATTATGGTACAGGGTCGTACCCGTGCCCACCCCAGGGATTACAGCTTACAACTCTTTTAGCTGTAAGCCAAAAGCCTATAAACGGGCCATACTTTTTAAAAGCCTCCAAGCCATATTGCGAACAGGTGGGTGTATAGCGGCATTTAGATTTTCCAAGCCAAGGGGATATTGCTAACTGGTAAAATCTAATGAGAATAATAAAGGGGAAACTGAATATTTTATTGAACGTTTTCATTTATTAGCTTTATGATTCTTTTTAAAACAATACCGGTTTTTTCAAAAATTAAATCATAAGTTGGTACTTCTTTTCCTGTAAAAATAAAAAATAAATGGAGGGCTTTGTTTGTAGATGATAACTGAAACGCTAAATCATTTTTTTGTAAGCGGTATGCCTCTCTTATCAATCTTTTTATTTTATTTCTATCTGTAGCTTTTTTAAAATTTTTAGTACTGGCAGAGAATCCCGCTTTTAATCCAATTTCATTTTCTGCTGCCAACCATAAAATTCTAAAAGGAAAATTAGAAAAACTTTTTCCCTTAATAAACAGCACATCAATAGCCTTACGGCTTTTTAACCTATCATCTTTTTTTAAAAAATATCGCTGATCTGTTTGCAATTTATAAGGAGTTTAATGACAAAATTAGTCTTTACACACTATCTTAAATAAAATGGTAATACCTGAGGAAATTTAACCTCACTTATATCCCGAAAAGATAAAATAAAACGAACTATTTTAATAAAAAATTGGAAAACTATTTTCTATGATTTTATAAAATAATTTTTATGAAACCAAACATTGGTATAACACCACCCAAAATTTAAAAAAGTTACAGATATTTTATCAGCGATTTTAGCTCACGGAATGGTGCTTTATATTAAAACAAGAAAATTTATTTGGAATGTGGCAGGAGAAAGTTCTATGAAGTTTCATAAACTATTTGAAAGGCATTATAAAAAACTGGAAGAAGCAATTGATGAAGTAGCAGAAAGAATTAGTAAGTTTGACTCAATGGCTATCGGGACAACCAAAGAATTCTCTGATCTCTCACAACTCAAAGAGTTTCCGGGTAAAAATCCATCATCGGAAGAAATGCTAAAAGAGTTATTAAATGATCATGAAACAATCATTAAAACTTTGCGAGAGAAAATTGATGTGTGTGCTGAAAAATTGAAAGATGCCGGTACAGCAGATTTTTTAACGGGACTTATGGAAGAACATGAAACTTTAGCATGGACGCTAAGGAGATATTTGAGTTAGAATTTTCTAATCACAGAAATAAAAAAAGCCACTTTTTAAAAGTGGCTTTTTTTGGATTAGTCATATCCTTATTTATATTGTGGCATTATACCACTTGCCAATTCCGTCATTTTCTTTAAACCATCTTCCGGTAAATTACCTTTTTTAAATTCTGCCATCACTTCGGGTAATTTGTTTTCCATTTCAGTTAAAAAATGTTCTTCAAATTCTTTTACCTTTTTTACAGCTACGTTTTTCATTAATCCCTGTGTTCCAAGATAAATAATTGCTACTTGTTTTTCTACAGCGTATGGTGTGTATTGTGGTTGTTTTAAAATTTCTACATTACGGGCTCCTTTGTCAATTACATTTTTGGTAGCAGCATCAAGGTCACCGCCAAATTTAGAGAAGGCTTCAAGCTCACGGTAAAGAGCTTGATCTAATTTAAGTGTACCTGCTACTTTCTTCATTGATTTAATCTGAGCATTACCACCCACACGACTAACAGAAATACCTACGTTAATTGCGGGTCTGATTCCTGCATTAAACAAGTTGCCTTCCAGAAAAATTTGTCCGTCAGTAATTGAAATTACGTTTGTAGGAATATATGCAGAAACGTCACCTGCCTGAGTTTCAATAATAGGTAATGCGGTAAGAGAACCACCACCTTTTACCAAATGCTTTATTGATTCAGGTAAATCATTCATCTGGCGGGCAATTTCATCTTTTGATACGACTTTTGCTGCTCTTTCAAGTAAACGACTGTGTAGATAAAAAACATCTCCAGGATATGCTTCACGACCTGGGGGACGGCGTAACAAAAGTGATACCTCACGGTATGCAACTGCCTGTTTAGAAAGATCATCATAAATAATTAAAGCCGGCCGGCCGGTATCTCTAAAAAATTCTCCAATTGCTGCCCCCGCAAAAGGTGCATAAAATTGTAATGGCGCAGGTTCAGATGCAGAAGCTGCGACAATCGTTGTGTAAGCCATTGCACCATTTTCCTCCAGCGTTTTCATAACACCGGCAATGGTAGATGCTTTCTGTCCAATAGCTACGTATATACAATAAACAGGTTTCCCCGCTGCATAAAATTCTTTTTGATTGATGATGGTATCAATTGCAATAGCAGATTTGCCCGTCTGGCGATCCCCAATAATTAATTCACGCTGCCCACGACCTACAGGAATCATTGCATCAATGGCTTTAATACCAGTTTGTAAAGGTTCTTTTACAGGCTCTCTAAAAATAACCCCCGGTGCTTTTCTTTCCAATGGCATTTCATATAATTCACCCACCAATGGTCCTTTACCATCAATAGGAGTACCAAGTGTATTGATTACCCTACCACACATTCCCTCTCCAACTTTAATAGAGGCAATTTGCCCGGTTCGTTTTACTTTATCTCCTTCACGAATGTCTCCGCTGTCACCCATCAAAACTACACCTACGTTATCTTCTTCTAAATTTAAAGCAATTGCTTTAACTCCATTATCAAACTCCACAAGTTCTCCTGAACGTACATTTCTAAGACCATATATACGGGCGATACCATCACCAACTTGTAAAACGGTACCAACTTCTTCAAGGTTTACACCTGCATTAAAGTTGCTTAATTGCTGGCGAAGAATTGCTGAAATTTCATCCGGTTTAATTTCTACCATATACTGACTATTACATTGGTTAAAATATATAGAAATCCTTTATTTTAAAAGGCTCTTTTTTCGGGCGCAAAGGTAGGAGTAAAGAGGCGCAACGGCAAAAAAATATCACTTTATTCACTAAAATTCATAAAAAAATAATTTTTTAAGAACTTATTGATAAAATATTAAAGCATATCAGATATAAATAATTCTTTAATTTTTTAACTAATTTTTCTCCCCATTTATGCGCAAAAACAACATTTTTCTATAACTTTAATTCAAAATAATTATTCTGAATATGAGAAAAATTTACATCCAATTTATTGCGGCAATTTTTATTTTAACCCTAATGCTGAATGTATTGCCCGGCTGTACCAACAAAGAAACTTCTTCTTACGAAAAAGCAGAAGATGAGGAAAATGATAAGTATGATAGCCCCGGTCAAGCCGCTGATTTTGAATATCGCAGAAATATAGACCCTGCTACCGGCACAGTGCCACACGAGAGAATGTGGCAAGCTGTTCTGGAAACGGAAGCATTAAAAAATATTAATCCAAATACAACTTCTTCAAGTACAGCCCTAGCTCCACTTACCTGGGTAGAGAGGGGTTCTAATAGCGATGCTGTAGGTCCCAGTAATGGAAATTCAAGACCAGGCAATGGCGTTACATCAGGTAGAATGAGAGCGGTATGGGTAGATTTGGCTGACCCTACAGGAAAAACAGTCTGGGTAGGTGGTGTAGATGGGGGAATTTGGAAAACAAATGATATAACTGCTATTTTTCCTGCTTGGATTTTGATAAATGATTATCTGAGTAATCTTGCAGTGACCGGTATTTGTCAGGACCCTACCAATGTGAATACTATGTATTTCTGTACGGGTGAAGCCTTTTTAAATGGAGGTGCAGTAAATGGCAACGGCGTTTTTAAAAGCATTGATCATGGCCTTACCTGGACGTTATTGCCAAGTTCTTCTGCGCTAATTAAATGTTCAAAAATATTGTGCGATGCTACTGGTAATGTATATGTAAGCACCATCGGAATTAGTGTAGCTCTTGGTTTACAAAGATCTACCGATGGCGGTAGTACATGGGTTAGCATAAATCCTTTTACTACTACTTCCCGAATAGTAGATTTTGAAATAAGTTCTACAGGCACCATGCACGTTAGTGCTGGTCTTTTTTCTGCCGCAGGTATTGGTGGATATAGGTACACAACAAATCCTGCCGCTGCCACACCAGTGTGGCTTACCCCCACTACCCCCTTTCCTTTTCCATCTGGCGGAAGCAGTAGGACTGAATTGGCGTGCGTGGGAAATACTGTTTATGCATCGTTAGGGCAGGCAAATGCAAAAATTGAAGCAATAGCCAAGTCAACAGATGGTGGAGATAATTGGACAACAACAAATCTCACTGCTACAAATATTAGTGATTTACAATCCGGTCAGGCATGGTATTCACAAGGGTTAATGGCAGACCCATCTGATCCTAATACAGTAATTGTTGGAAATTTAAGATTACTTAAATCTACAGATGGTGGTGTTACCTTTAGCAAAATATCAGAATGGGTGGGTACCACAGGGCAATACGTGCATGCAGACATTCATAATATTACCTGGGTGGACAATGGTAATAAATTGCTAATTGGTACTGACGGAGGATTATTTTATTCTTCGAATAAAGGCACAACATTTACAGATAAAAATACTGGGTTAAGATTGAAACAATTTAATGGTGTAGCAGTTCATCCTACCCTTGCAAACTATTTTTTATGTGGTGCTCAAGATAATGGGACTCATCAATTTAATAATTCAGGACTTTCTAATTCTATTGAGGTATTGGGTGGCGATGGAGGAGTAACCGGAATAGATCAAGATGAGCCTCAGTTTCAAGCTGCTGCTTACGTGTATGCAAATTTCAGAAGAAGTAGCGATGGAGGTGCAACCTGGTTTTCAAATGGCTCAAGTAGTACTGCAGGTCTATTTGTAAATCCTTATGATTATGATAATCTGGGAAACAAAGTGTATTCAAGTGATAGTGCAGGGAGATTTATGAGATGGGAAGATCCGCATTCCGGATTTACTTTTAGGTCGGTTATTGTTTCCGATTTTGGTTCAGGCCAAATTTCTTCTGTAACATCCTCATCATTAACAGCAAATAGAGAATATTTTGGTTTAACTAACGGGAGAATTATTCAGGTTGATAATGCAAATCAGGGATTTCCAGTTTCTACAGTACTTACACCTGCCGCAATGCCTGCTACCGCTTATGTATCATGTGTTGCAGAAGCTAGCGTGAATACTCAAAATTTAATTGCTACTGTAGCTAATTACGGTGTTAATAATATTTATTCTACAACAGATGGGGGTACAACCTGGGCATCATGTGACGGTAATTTACCTGATATGCCTGTTTACTGGGCTGTGTACCATCCTGATTCTGATACAAAAGCATATATATCTACAGAAACCGGTGTATGGAGTACGGATTTACTTAATGGCGCTGCCACTGTATGGACCCCGGAGTCTACATTTCCCACAGTAAAAACGACTATGCTTAAATACCGTGCAAATGACAGAACACTTGCAGCCGCTACTTACGGCCGTGGTTTGTGGACCGCTACAATTCCTTCAACAACTTGCCAACCTGTGGCTATTACAACACAACCTACAGCTGCAACAGTATGTGCAGGAGCTACAGCTATATTTACTGTCACTGCAACAGGTTTTGCACCATTAACTTATCAATGGCAGGTTAGCACCACAGGTGTTGGTGGTCCATTTACTAATGTGGGTACCAACAGTGCTACATTTACACTTTCGGGTGTTACAAGCGCAATGAATAATAATGTTTATCATGTAGTTATTACTAATACATGCCCTTCTATAATAACTTCAAACAATGTATTACTTACTGTACAAACAACACTTGCGCCAGCGGTTGTGAGCCCGGTATCGTATTGTCAGAATGCTACTGCAAATGCCCTTAGTGCTACAGGAACAAATTTGTTATGGTATGGTACAAATGCTACGGGAGGAACGGGTAGTACAACTGCACCTATACCAAGCACATCTTCAGTAGGTAGTACAACCTATTATGTGAGTCAAACAGGTACTTGTGGGGAAGGGCCACGGGCAGGGATAGTAGTAAATGTAACGGCGTCACCGTCTGCACCCGGAGTTACTTCCCCAGTTAATTACTGCCAAGGTGCAACTGCAACAGCATTAACAGCAATCGGCACGGGCTTATTGTGGTACACAACAGCAACAGGCGGTACAGCAAGTACAACTGCACCTATACCAAGTACAGCAACAGCTGGAAGTATTATTTATTATGTAAGCCAAACATCCAGTGGCTGCGAAAGCCCAATGGCAAGTATAACAGTAACTGTTACGGCTGCACCGTCTGCACCGATAGTCACAACACCTCTTACTTATTGTCAGAATTCAACAGCTACAGCTCTTATAGCAACAGGGACTAATTTACTGTGGTATGGTACCAATGCAACAGGCGGCACGGGTAGTACAACAGCACCAATACCAAGTACAACAACTTTAGGAACTACAACATATTATGTAAGTCAGTCTAATGGAACATGCGAAAGCCCCAAGGCCTCGATAGTCGTAAATGTGACAGCGGTAACACCGGCACCATCCGTGACAACACCGATAGCATATTGCCAGGGTGTAACAGCAACAGTACTTACAGCAACAGGTACAGGATTATTATTTTATACAACTGCCACCGGAGGCACAGGCAGCTCGATTGCTCCAATACCATCGACGGTAACAGCAGGTACTACTATATATTATGTAAGCCAAACTTCCACTTGTGGCGAAAGCCCAAGAGCAGCCATAGTAGTAAATGTAAATGCAACACCTGCAGGGCCAACTGCCACTTCACCTTTATCTTATTGTCAGGGAGCAGCATCGGTAGCACTTTCAGCTACAGGCAACAATTTATTATTTTACACAGTAGCTACGGGAGGTATAGGTTCAAATGTTGCACCTATACCAAATACAACAACTATAGGCACAACTACCTATTACTTATCTCAAACAACTACCGGCTGCGAGAGTAACAGGACTACAGTAGTGGTAAATGTAACAGCATTACCAACAGCTCCAACAGTTGTAAGCCCAATTATTTATTGCCAGGGAACAACTGCTACATTATTAACTGCCAGCGGTACGGGTTTATTATTTTTTACTACTCCAACAGGCGGAGTAGGGGTTTCAACGGTCCCCATACCTAGCACGCTGGTGGCTGGCACAGTTACTTACTATGTTGCACAAACAAATAGTTGTGGCGAAGGTGCAAGAGTCGCAATAGTTGTTAATACTACTGCCACACCTTTAGCTGTAACAAATTTAAATGCAACCAATATTACTGAAACAAGTGCTTTACTTAACTGGACAGGTTCTGCGGGAAATTTTTATACAATAGAATACAAAATTTCTACTGCAACTACATGGACAACTGTAGTTACCGGTATTATAGCCAATTCTATTGCATTGAGTAACCTTACACGAGGGGCTACTTATAATTGGAGAGTTTATGCAAATTGTAATGCATTGGGAGGGGGAAATGTTTCCAGTATAGCAACATTTACTACAACCTCACGAAATAACAATATCAGTAACCTAAAGAAAGGATTTGGTTTGAAACTTACACCAAACCCTGTTCAGTCTTCGGGAATACTTGACTATATCGTACCTGAAAATGGAACAGTAGGAATAACTGTCATTGATGCAAATGGGCAAATTATTAGGAGTTTATTTAATGCAAATCAAAGCACAGGGCAGTATGCTTTAAATGTGACAAACCAACTAAACACCCTTGCAAAAGGAATTTATATTATCAAATTAACTCAGAACGGCAATGGTATTAGTTTGAAATTTATAAAAAATTAAAATTCGTAATTTCTAATTTAATATGAAGCGTAGGTGTTTTTAATGCCTGCGTTTTTTTATTATAATTTAGTTTTAAAATAGGGGAAGGAAATTCTTCAACATTTTTCTATTAAATACTAGCCAAGTTGGCTTGATTAAGATTTATTTTATCGGAGAGTTTATAATTTAAATCTTCAAATGAATAAAAAACCTATTGGTGTTTTTGATAGTGGTTATGGTGGGCTTACAGTTCTAAAAGAGATCGGTAAGCTAATGCCTGAATATAGTTTTGTTTATTTAGGCGATAATGCACGGGCACCTTATGGGCCATTGCCATTTAAAAAAGTTTACGAATATACTTTGCAAGCAGTAAAATGGTTTTTTAATGAGTATGACTGTCCGCTCGTAATTTTGGCTTGTAATACTGCATCAGCAAAAGCCTTGAGAACTATTCAGCAAAATGATTTACCAGCCATTGATCCTTCAAAAAGAGTTTTAGGAGTTATAAGACCAACCTCGGAAGTGATCGAAGAATACACTAACTCCAATCACATCGGAATATTAGCTACCGTTGGCACTGTACAGTCAGCTTCTTATTTAATAGAGATACAAAAATTTCATCCTGAAATAGCTGTTTCTCAACAAGCTTCGCCTGAATGGGTAGAATTGGTAGAAAACGGAAAGCAAAATACCAACGAAGCCGATGTTCCAGTAAAAATGCACATTGATAATTTACTTTCAAAGGATAAGGATATAGACTGTATTTTGCTGGCTTGCACTCATTACCCTCTTTTACTTAATAAAATAAAACAATTCGTTCCTCAAAATATTAATATTATTTCTCAGGCCGAAATTGTAGCGAGAAGTTTGAAAAAGTATTTAGAAAATCATTCCGAGATTGATATTAAATGCAGTAAAAACGCAAATAGATATTTTCTTACAACAGGGAATGTAATCGATTTTAACAGCCACGCAAGTTTGTTTTTTGGGGATGATGTTGTTGCCACCAAAATAAAACTGTAATTACTTTTAAAAAAACGTTAACTATTCCAACATTAAATACTACTTTTGCCGTCCTTTCACAAGGGATGAGGATGGTGCCTTGTCTGCGATAATAAATAAACAATATTTGTAAAAGGAAAAAATTCTAAATAATGCCAGGAAAAAAAAGAACCTACCAACCCCATACACGTCGCAGAAAATCTGTACATGGTTTCCGTGAGCGTATGTCAACAGCTAATGGTCGCAAGGTATTAGCAAGTCGTAGAGCAAAAGGTCGTCATAAGCTTTCTGTATCTGATGAGCACGGTTCAAAGAAATAATATTTAAACTATTTGCATTTGCAAATATAAAGTTTATCAATACCCTCTTTTATAGAGGGTTTTTTATTTTCAAAATACTGTGCAATTATGTCATATATATATTAAGGGAATAGTTTTTGACTATTTGCTATACTCACAAC
>JAYVVD010000067.1:0-2562 GCA_043787295.1 Ferruginibacter sp.
AAAAAGATCAATTATGCCTTGTGGTAAAAAGAGAAAACGTCATAAAATTGCTACTCACAAGCGTAAAAAACGTTTAAGAAAAAACCGTCATAAGAAGAAGTAATTTTTCTTTTTGATTGGCAGCGGAATGCTCATTCCGTATAAACTAAGTGTACACTGAATAGCGGTATATTATATTGTTGTTCAGTGTAGTTTATATTTTACTTTTAAATAGAATTTTTTGAGACCTTAAAACGATTGTACAAACTATTTGATACAAAAAATTGGCTGTCATTAAATTTAAAGAATAAGGTTATGCTGTTAATAAATGTCTTAAGCGTGTGAGATCTTGAAAACTTTTACACTTTGACAAAAGAACTCATTATTAACACTTCTGAGCAGGGAACAGAGATTGCTTTGCTTGAAGACAAAATTCTTGTAGAACTGCACAACCAGCTTGCTGATGCCAGTTTTGCCGCAGGTGATATATATCTGGGAAGGGTTAAAAAATTAATCCCAGGTCTTAATGCCGCATTTGTAGATGTTGGTTTTGAAAAAGATGCCTTTCTTCACTACACTGATTTAAGCCCATACGTACGTTCTTTATTAAAATTTACCCATCTTGCCATGAACGAGCATGATGAAAACGGTTTTGATTTTAGTAAGTTCAAAGTAGAACCTGAAATTATTAAAACAGGTAAAGTAACGGAGGTACTAAATGGCAAGCCAAATGTACTTGTTCAAATACTTAAAGAACCTATTGCGCAAAAAGGACCCAGACTTACCTGTGAAATTTCTTTACCGGGGAGATATGTTGTTGTTACTCCTTTCACCAATATTGTAGCGGTTTCCCGCAAAATACATTCATCAGACGAACGTAAGCGTTTACAAAAAATAATAGAAGCAATAAAACCATTTAACCTTGGTGTTATTGTTAGAACAGCTGCTGAGGGCATGCCTGCTGCAGAACTTCACGAAGATCTTTTAGCGCTGGAAGCTACGTGGAAAGGGATTCAAAAGACTTTAAAAGGAGCTATACCGCCACAAAAAATATTAAGCGAGCAGGGTAAAACAAACAGCCTGCTCAGGGATTTGCTTAATGAAGATTTTAATAAAATCATTGTAAACGACAAAGCAATTTTTACTGATACAAAAAATTATATTCAGCGAATTGCGCCACAAAAAGCCGAAATAATAGCGCATTATAACAGCAGCTTACCAATATTTGACCAATATGGTATTACAAAGCAGGTAAAAGCAGCCTTTGGCAGAACGGTAAATCTTCCGAGTGGTGCTTATCTTATAATTGAACATACTGAAGCCTTACATGTAATTGATGTAAACAGTGGTTATAAAAGCGTGAGCAATAACCAAGAGCAAAATGCACTTGAAACGAACCTGGAAGCTGCAGCAGAAATAGCAAGACAACTTCGTTTAAGAGATCTTGGCGGTATTATCGTTATTGATTTTATAGATATGAAATTGCTGGAGAACAAAAAAAGACTTTCAGAAGAGATGGAAGGTTTTATGCTGCACGACAGAGCAAAACATGCTGTATTACCTATCTCAAAATTTGGACTTATGCAGGTTACCCGCCAGCGTATGAAGCCCGAAATGAATATAAATACCAGTGAGGTTTGCCCTAGTTGTAACGGCACAGGTAAAATTTCTTCTGCATTAATTTTAGAAGATGAAATTGCAAAAAATCTTAATTATCTTATTTCACAAAAACACAAAGCGCTTACAATACAGGTTCATCCAATTGTTTACACATATCTAACATGTGGGTTCCCTAGCCGCAGACTGAAATGGAGCTGGAAGTACAGACAATTAGTAAAAGTAGTTTCCAACTCTAATTACACGCTTACAGAGTTTAGGTTTTTTGATGATGGAGAAGATGAAATAAAACTATAAGAAATCTATGCAGACCACCTAATGGTGGTTTTTTTATTGCCCATTATTTATTGTAGAATTAATGTAGCTTTAAAATAAACAACCTTCTTGGAAAACATCAGTGTTTCATTTGCTTCTTTAATAAAATTGATAAATGATATACAACCTATCAGCAAAGAACTTGAGCTCTCATTTATTGAAAAGTTTAAAGTTGAAAAAGTAAAAAGAGGAAAGGTATTATTGTACGAAAAGGATATCTGTAAAAACCTATGGTTTCTTTGTGACGGTCTTTTAAGATCGTATCATAACATTGGGGACAAAGAAATTACTTCCCGCATTATGTATACCGGGCATATTGTAATTTCACCGGGAAGTTTTTTTACACAAACACCGGCAACAGAATCTATAGAAACACTGGCAGACTGTGTTGTAGCAAAATTATCATTCAGTGAATTACAGGATATTTACAAAAGATTTCCAGAATTTAATTACCATACAAGGCTTATAACCGAGCAATATTTTTATAAACAGGAGCAGCGACTTTACATGCTGCGCAAGCACGACGCCGCTGCAAAATACAATTTCTTTTTGGAGAATTATATTGATTATTTAAAAGATATTCCTCAAAAATACATAGCCTCCTTCCTCAACATAGCTCCTGAAACCCTTAGCCGAACAAGAAGCAAACTG
>JAYVVD010000068.1:0-4077 GCA_043787295.1 Ferruginibacter sp.
CCCTTAAATCAACTGTTTGAGGACGCTTTAATACAATATGTCAAAGAACCAACTCATAACCAACTGGAAATGTTTTGATTATATTAGGACGCTAGTGACGTTATATCTACAATTAATGGCGATGTTGTAGTTGTACCTGTTACGCCAAAAAATCCAATACGCCCATTAATAGTCGCATTCCTGTATTCTACTGGTATAATGAACGTGCCTCCTTTATAATCAACTCCATTATATCTAAAATCCGCACCGTCTTTAACTTTAGTAGGACTAATTACCCATTTGATAGGAACATTATAGTTTTTTAAAAGATCATAAATTAAACCATAAGGCTTAAGCCCATTGGAAGTAGTTTGAGGAACCACACCCATATTAATAATGTATGAACCTGTTCCCAATGTTTCAATTTGACCCAAAACATTTAGAGAATTAAACACGAGCATTACAAGAATGAATATTGTTGCTAATTTACCAACAAAGAGTTTAGGTAATTTTACTGTAACAGCTAAAACGAATTTAAAATTGCGTTTCATTTTTTGTGGTTTTGGTTTTAATTAATCCCATTGTATCTCGTGAAAGACCTAAGGAAGAATTTTAAATATTTTTAAGAAGTTTAGAATAACCGAGGTAACAGTCATTTCTAATTTCACAGTAAAAGTAAAAACCATTAAGTAATCCTCCAAAAAAAATATAGTAAAATTACTATATTTCGAGTTATTTTACTTGATGCACGTTTTTAATATAAATTCTACATTTGATTAAAGGCAATTATTAAATATTATCTAACAATTAGGCTCAAATCTTATTTATAGCATTATAAATGCTAGTTATTGCTGAATCAAAATATACATTTTCAGCTATTTACGTAAAATTATTTAAGGAAAAAATATGAGTTTTTACGCCAAAGGAAAGAGATATCCCCTCATATCACAAATTATTAGTGTAGAAACTTTTCGACATGATATGATATTTCAGCTAGAAAAATACGCCGAAAAAACCCTTGTAAAAAAAACTTATAATAGGTAAAATTGCAACGAATATATCGTCTTTTTAGACTTACTTTATTTTAACAATTGCAAAAAATTTTAGTAGAGAAAATAAGTTAAGTCAGTATTTGAACAAAATGTAAACCCTATTTTAGTTAGCGCTTAATTGGTATAACTTAAAGCTGCAGATACCGATGCCATAGTTATGACAACCTAATGTTGCAAAATTGTTCAATTTCACAAAAAACTAAAAAAAAATTGAAATCTAAAATTCAATATCTACTCCTGCGATATTAAAAACGACCGCAACTAGCTGCGCCTGAAACCCTTGTTACACAAAAATGGAATTACAACACCTGCTTTGCTTTAAGCTCTAAATATTTATTTATAGTATTGACTGTTAAGTTTTGAGGCGAACTTATAATAGAAAGAATACCATACTTGAGCAGTTCTTTTACTATCAGTCGTTTTTCGTATACCAGCTTATCAGCTATGGTTTTTACATAAACATCTTCTACATTATTTGCTTGAGCTACAGATAATTTTGTAAGCTCCGTATTTTCAAAAAATACAACTAACAGTAAATGATGTTTTGCAATTGAACGCAGATAACTCAATTGCCTTTGAAGGCCGTTTAAAGATTCAAAATTTGTAAAAAGAATAAGCAGGCTACGTTGCTTTATTTTATTACGAATCTGCATGTAAAGCATTTCATAATCGCTTTCTAAAAAAGCAGTATTTTCCTTATACAAAACCTGCATTATATTTTCTCTTTGTATTGGTTTTTTGTCTGCAGCAATTACGCTGCCCATTTTGTTTGAAAAACTAATGAGGCCAATTTTATCCTGCTTTTGCAGACAAATATTGGTAAGTGCAAGTGTTGCATTAATAGCATAATCCAACAAGCTTAACCCATAAAAAGGCATTTTCATTAATCTGCCTTTGTCAATAATACAGTAAACCTGCTGCGATTTTTCATCAGTATAATTGTTAACCATTAACGTTCCTCTTCTGGCAGTGGCTTTCCAGTTAATGGTTCGTATATCATCGCCGCCCACATAATCTTTAATCTGTTCAAACTCCATACTCTGACCTATTTTAGGCATTCGTTTACTTCCCTGCTCATTAGTTAGTGCCTGCGCCATGAGCTGGTATTTACCAAGGTTTATAAAAGAGGGGTAAACTTTCACTGTTTCAGTCGCTTTTATCATTTCTCTTTTTTGTAAAAAGCCTAACCGTGACTGAAAATAAATGATGATGTTTCCAAACTCATAATTACCCCGTTCAAAAGGTGTGAGAATATATTTTATTTCTACTGATTTTTTTGAAGGTAATTTTTTACGGATAATTAAATTTCTTTCCTGCATTTGCATGGGCACTTCATCAATTACCTGCACATCAATTACAAAAGGCATTTGGTTTGTTACAAAAATAGTAACATTATTCAATTCCCCGTTACTCAACCTGTCTGCCACCCTTCTTTGTGCAACCGGGGGCCTAAAAACTACAAACAAAAAAATGTAGTCAACTAAAAATAAGAAACACGAAACCAAAAAAAGTACATTTACAAAACCATATAATCCAGTAAAAAAAAACGAAAAAAGATAAGCAACTACACAACTTCCCATCACAACGTAAAAACGTTGAGTCACAAATAAATCACCAATATATTTTTTTCCTGCACTCATTTACCTTGGTATTTCTATCCCTTTTAAAATATTATCAATCAGATCATCCGGTGAAATCCCTTCCATTTCTCTTTCAGGTGTAAGCATGATGCGATGGCGCAAAACATGCGGTGCCATTGCCTGTATATCTTCTGGTATAACGAAATCTCGTCCATTTAATGCTGCCGTTGCCTTCGCAGATTTTAAAATAGCAAGTGAAGCCCTTGTTGATGCGCCTAAATAAAGAGATGAATTGCTACGTGTTTCATGTACTATAGCAGCTATGTATTCAATTAGTTTAGCTTCTATATTTATGTTTTGAACAACTTCTCTGTATTTTGCCACTTCACTGGCTGATAAAACTTTGTTTGCAAATTGCAACAATTGATTTTGTGTTTTCCCCTGCTGTTGGGTAAGTATTAAAATTTCTTCCGTAAGGGTTGGATAAACAATATTTATTTTAAAAAGAAACCTGTCAAGTTGTGCTTCAGGTAATCTGTAAGTTCCTTCCTGCTCAATAGGGTTTTGAGTAGCCAAAACGATGAATGGATATTGCATGGCATGAGTCATTCCATCAACCGTAACCTGCCTTTCTTCCATTACTTCAAAAAGTGCGGATTGCGTTTTTGCGGGAGATCTGTTTATTTCATCTATTAAAACAATATTGCTGAAGATTGGTCCAGGCTTAAAATAAAACACGCCTTCTTTTGGGTTAAATACCGATGTGCCTACAATATCACCGGGCATAAGATCAGGTGTAAACTGCAGGCGGGAAAAATTTACATCAATAATGCGGGCAAGCAGCTTGGAAGCCAATGTTTTGGCCACGCCGGGCACGCCTTCCAATAGTAAATGCCCATCACATAAAAGACCAATCAGTAACAGATCTACCACCTGCTCCTGCCCGACAATCACTTTGGCTATTTCTGCTCTTATTTCATGTAACTTTCTATTCAACTCAGTAACAGGACTACTTTCCTGAAAAAAAATATCTTCCATTGTTATTAATTTTTAAAAAACTTTTCTGTTAATTTATTTAATTTAAGCAACTGCCGATCCGTTACCTTTTCACTTTCTTGTATTGATTTTATAATACTTATCAATTCGTTTGTTGTGCCAGTGTCAACGGCACTTTTTCTGCTTAATAAATCTGCATACTCACTATCCTTTATGTTGCCACTGATAAAAAAATTTGTACGTATGTACTCATTTAAATAGGTAATTATTTTTTCGGCAATTATTTTGTTGTCTTTTTTGTTGAAATATAAACCGGCAATAGCTTCAGCAAATGCAATGCTGGTATTCTCCGTTTTTTTAATGACAGGTATAACCCGTTGCCTGCGTTTGCTGTTAAAAAAAATATACAGCAATAACAAACCAATAGCTATAAAAAATGCTTTAGCCAATGGTGGATATTTCATTAATGT
>JAYVVD010000069.1:0-3251 GCA_043787295.1 Ferruginibacter sp.
GAATGAATTTAGAACTCCGGATTTTGATGTGGTTTCAAAAAAGCTTTCTTCAAAAATAATCTTTGATGGTAGAAATCTTTTTGAACCTGAGCAAATGAGCGTCTTGGGTTATCACTATGAGAGCGTAGGTAGGAAAAAAATATCACAACAATAAAACATAATTATTTTGCAAAAAAGAATATTAATAACAGGTGCTGCAGGATTTTTGGGATCTCATCTTTGCGATAGATTTATAAAAGAAAATTACCATGTTATCGGCATGGATAATTTAATCACGGGTGATTTAAAAAATATTGAGCATTTATTTCAACTACAAAATTTTGAATTTTATCATCATGATGTTTCAAAATTTATACATGTAACAGGCAGGCTTGATTATATTTTACATTTCGCATCGCCTGCAAGCCCAATCGATTATTTAAAAATACCGATACAAACTTTAAAAGTTGGTTCGCTTGGTACCCATAATTGTTTAGGTTTGGCCAAAGCAAAAAATGCCCGCATACTTGTTGCAAGTACAAGTGAAGTTTATGGAGACCCGCAGGTGCATCCACAAAATGAGGAGTATTGGGGAAATGTAAATCCTGTAGGTCCAAGAGGTGTTTATGATGAAGCAAAACGTTTTCAGGAAGCAATCACCATGGCTTATCATACTTTTCATCATCTGGAAACAAGAATTATCAGAATATTTAATACATACGGTCCACGAATGAGGTTGAATGATGGACGGGCATTGCCAGCTTTTATTGGCCAGGCTTTACGAGGTGAGGATTTAACCGTTTTTGGAGACGGCAGCCAGACAAGAAGTTTTTGTTATGTAGATGATTTGGTAGATGGGATTTATAAATTGCTAATGAGTGATTATGCACAACCAGTAAACATTGGAAACCCCGATGAAATTTCTTTAAAAGATTTTGCAGAAGAAATTATTAAACTCACTGGCACCAAACAACAAATTGTTTACAAACCTTTACCGGTTGATGATCCAAAACAAAGACAGCCGGATATTAAAAAAGCAATGGAAATATTAGGATGGGAACCCAAAATAAATCGTTCAGAAGGGCTAAAAATAACGTATGAATATTTTAAAAACCTGCCAAAAGAAGAATTAAATAAACTACCGAAAGAATTTACGAAAATTACTTTTTAAAATAGAATAATAACAAAACATGTATCAGGAATTATTAGACAAAAAAAATAAATTAGCAGTTATTGGATTGGGTTATGTGGGCTTACCCATTGCCTTGGAGTTTGCAAAAAAAATAAAAGTTATTGGGTTTGATATAAATGCGGATCGTGTAAAAATGATGCAAAATAAGATTGATCCAAGCAAAGAACTTGAGTCATCCGCATTTGATGGTTGTGATATTGAATTTACAAATGACCTTGATGTTTTAAGAGAGGCCACATTTTTTATTGTGGCTGTTCCTACACCTGTAGATGAGCACAATGTACCTGACCTTACACCCGTAATTCGTGCAAGTGAAACCATTGGGAAAGTTATAAAAAAAGGAGATTATGTAGTTTACGAAAGTACTGTTTACCCCGGTTGTACAGAAGAAGATTGTGTGCCAGTTATAGAAAAATTATCTGGACTAAAAATGGTTACAGATTACAAAATTGGCTATTCGCCAGAAAGGATAAACCCAGGTGATAAAGAGCACACCATTACAACCATTACAAAAGTAGTAAGTGGTTGCTGCGATGAAAGTTTGGATGTAATTGCCAAAGTGTATGAACTTGTTGTAAAAGCAGGCGTACATAGAGCTTCGTCAATAAAAGTTGCCGAAGCTGCAAAGATTATTGAAAATACACAAAGAGATTTGAACATAGCTTTAATGAATGAGCTCTCCATCATCTTCGATAAAATGGATATTAATACATTTGAAGTACTTGAAGCTGCAGGAACGAAATGGAATTTTTTACGTTTTCAACCGGGTCTTGTAGGAGGTCATTGTATTGGTGTAGATCCATACTATCTTACTTATAAATCGAAAGAGCTTGGTTACGATAGTCAGGTAATTCTTGCAGGTAGAAATATAAACGACGGTATGGCAAGCTATGTTGCTAAAAAAGTTTTACAACATATAATTCAACATACAGGGAATATAAAAGATGCAAAGGTTTTGGTGATGGGTGCTACTTTTAAAGAAAATGTGAGTGATATAAGAAACAGTAAAGTTGCTGATGTTGTAAAAGAATTAAAATCTTTTTCATTGAATGTAGATATAACCGATCCACATGCAAACAGTAAAGAACTTAATCATGAATATGGATTTAATCTTACAGAAACAGTTGGAAAAGATTATGATGCAGTTATTGTTGCTGTTCCTCATGCGGGCTATAAACATTTCGATGATGCTTACTTTGCATCCATTACAAAAAATGAAGCAATGATTTTTGATTTAAAAGGAACATATAGAAACGACATTACAAGCCGTACTTATAAAAGTTTATAAAAACTATTGATTCGATAGGTAAAGTTTATCAAAAGAATAAATGAATATGGAAATATTTCACGAAGAGAATTTAGCCGATAAAAAATTTTTAGTAACAGGAGGTGGTGGATTTATTGGTGGACATTTAGCAGAATATCTTTTAAAAAATGGTGCTGCAAAAGTTCGTGTACTTGATAATATGGTAAACGGTTTTGAAAGCAATCTCGCTGTTTTAAAACAGTATACGGCATTTGAATTTATACAGGGCGATATAAGAAATTTTGAGGATTGCAACAACGCCTGCGAGGGAATAGATTATATAAGTCACCAAGCCGCATTGGGCTCAGTGCCTCGCTCTATAATGGAACCTGTATATTTTAATGAAGTAAATGTAGGTGGATTTGTGAACATGTTAAAAGCTGGAGTAGATAATAATATAAAACAGTTTGTATATGCATCTTCCTCTTCTGTGTATGGTGATGAACCAACGCTCCCAAAAGTAGAATCTAAAATAGGCAATTGCCTTTCACCCTACGCAGCTACAAAAAAAACAAATGAACTATATGCACAAATTTTTGCTGACGTGTATGGCTTAAAAATTATGGGCTTTAGGTATTTTAATATTTTTGGACCAAGGCAAGATCCTGATGGTGCTTATGCCGCAGTTATTCCATTGTTTGTAAAAGGTATAATGAAGCAAACACCCGTTTACATAAATGGCGATGGCGAACAAACAAGGGATTTTACTTTTGTAGATAATGCTGTACAGATTAATGTAAAAGGAATGCTTACACAAAATGTAGCAGCATTAAA
>JAYVVD010000070.1:0-7547 GCA_043787295.1 Ferruginibacter sp.
GCATGCACTAAAAGATATTGTGCAAATGATAAATCCAGCAACAGGCTTTATCCAAAATTGCAACTCTACTCCTTACACAGTAAGTGCTGCAAGCAGTCCGGTAAAAGCCAATTATCCAAAATACATGGCGCCTGACGGGGAAAATTTTAGAGGTATAAATGCAGTAAAAGTTTTACAAAATGAAAATGCTTTTACGATCGAAAAATTAATAACAGCGGGCTATGATAAAAACCTTGCTGCTTTTGAAATACTGATGCCGGCACTTATAAATGCCTTTGATAAAAAAACAACGCCTGCAGATAGTTTATATGATTTGCTGAAAGAACCAATGGTATTGTTAAAAAAATGGGATTACCATGTGGCTGAAAACTCTGTAGCTACAACCATTGCTGTAGAGTGGGCGCAACGTTTAACGGCGGCTATAAGAAAAGTTTATGTAGATGAAGATGAGCCTGATCAGGTTGCAACAACCAAAGAATTTGCTGCTTCGGCAAAGGCTAGTGATCTTTTATTGCCTCTTGCAAAAACGATCAACGATCTTAAACAAAGGTACGGATCATGGATGGTGGAGTGGGGAAGCATCAACCGTTACCAACGCATAAGCAACGATGTGAACCAGGTTTATACAGATGCTGGAAAAAGTTACCCTGTGCAGTTTGCGTCAGCATTGTGGGGCATGTTGCCATCTTACAACAGCCGTTATTTTGAAGGCACCAATAAACGTTATGGTGTTAGCGGCAACAGTTTTATTTGTGCTGTTGAATTTGGTAAGAAGGTAAAAGCAAAATCATTGCTTGCGGGCGGCAACAGCGGTGACCCTACTTCCCCGCATTTTACCGACCAGTTATTAATGTATACACAGGGGAAGTTTAAAGATGTATTGTTTTATAAAGAAGATGTGTTGAAGCATGTGGAAAGGAAGTATATGCCGGGAGAGTAGTTATTTTTAAGTAAGGATATTTTTGGATTAACGCAACATCTCCTTTGAGAGACTTTGCTGTGAAGGGTAAAGACTATATGATTTGTAAAAAATTATTTTACAACAAAAACTATTTTGACAATAGCATTTGTATATATAGAAAATATTTGAGTTGATAAACTGAACAATTAAACGTTTGCAGGTTAGACATAAAAAAAATGCATAAAAAAAAGACGATTTTCCTTTTATTAATTTTACAATTATTTTTTTGTTTTAACTTACTAATGGCACAGAAAGATACTTCAGCTTTGAATATCAAAATGCACTTGGATAGTTCAAACGGTAAAGATCTATTAGATGTATACTATCACTTTTTTAATAAACACAATCATCCGCATGCCTTAAAACAAAACAACAAATCCAACCATTATAATACATCCTTTGTGCCGGCAGTAGCATATACTTCTCAAACAGGAGTTGAAATAGATCTTTCAGGGAATATTGGTTTTTATACAAGCAATCAGCAAGAAACTAATTTATCAACCATCATAGCCAACTTAGCCTATACATCAAAGAACCAAATATTATTTCCCGTGCAAACAAATATTTGGACAAAAAAAAATAAATTTTATTTGCAGGGTGATTGGGGATATTATAAATTTCCAGAAAGTACTTATGGCTTGGGTGGTTATACTACTGAGGACCAAAACAATCCTGTGAACGATTCTTATATTCATTTTTATGAATCGGTTCTTAAAAATATTAGTCGCAATTTTTTTTTAGGGTTAGGTTATCAGCTGGATTACCATTGGAATATTGTTCAAGCAGGAAATTACGACGGCACTATTTCTGATTTTTCAAAATATGGGTTTAATACATCATCAATATCATCAGGATTAACTTTTAATTTTTTATATGATGACAGACGCAATTCAATCAATCCTAAAAAAGGCTTTTATGCCAATGGAACTTACCGAAACAATTTTTATTTTTTAGGGAGCGACAATAAAGCAAAATCATTTAAGTTGGATGTACGCAAATACATCAAACTTAATAACCATAACAACAATGTATTGGCTTTTTGGAGTTATAATTGGCTTTCGTTTGGCGGTAAAACTCCCTTTTTAGACTTGCCTAGCACGGGTTGGGACACGTACAACAATACAGGCAGAGGGTACGTACAAAGCCGTTTTAGGGGCAAAGACATGCTTTATTTTGAATCTGAATATAGATTTGGAATTTCTAAAAATCAACTTTTTGGAGGGGTGGTTTTTGGAAATGTTGAAAGTTTTACTGAGACAATCAGCAATAAGTTTGAAAAGATTTTACCTGCCATTGGTGCAGGCGCCCGTATCCAATTCAACAAACACTCTCGCACCAACATAGCTATCGACTATGCAATTGGGGCAAATGGTTCTAACAGCCTTTCTATAAATTTGGGGGAAGTTTTTTAGATAATACATAGCATCTAATCAATGCAATGTAAGGTTGTTGATGGCTAATGAAATCTACAATGTACTCGTTAGGTGATATTGCTGTGGAAAATGTTCTACTCTATTCTCTGGTCGGTGACTGGTTAGTAAAATCATTGCTTGCAGCCAGCAACAGCGGCGATCCTCCGTTACCGGATTTTAAAGACCAGTTATTGATGTACATTCTGAAAATGCTTAAAAATATTTTATCTTAAAAAGAAGCTGTCTATAAGTATTTGGAAAGAAAATATATGTCGAGGACTGCTATTTTGGACAAAGCAACATACCCGTTGGAATATGTTGCTGCGAAATAGAGAGTAGTTATTTTAAATTAATACACATACAACGTTGGTAGACTTTCCTGTAAAGTAATTTACTAAATATTGTTTCGTGTGCCACGAATCAAGGCGGAGGGGTTAGATTTTTTCTGATGGACGACTATTATTCATAGGTTACCAAAAACGGCGAAAATTGGTTTTTCTTCATGGTGAAATATAAGTAAATTTTCCCTAAAGTGTTTAGTCTGCAAACATCCATTTGAATGAATACAAACTTAATTAGGAGGTAAATCTTCTTGATTTACTCCCCAATTTTCATTTGGTTTATTAGTCATTATAAATACTAAAGTCCCTCCGCTTTTTATGTCATTTTGAGTAATGTAGGTTTTGGTGTAAGGTTTTCCATTTAGTTTTACACTTTCAATATAATAATTTTTAATGCTTGCATTTTGCGTTTTTATAGTAAATGTTTTTCCATTATCTAAATGTATTTCTGCACTTTTTAAAACAGGAGATCCGATAATATAAATGCTATTAGCGGGGTTTACAGGATAGAAACCCATGGAACTAAAAATATACCAACTTGCCATCTGTCCACAATCTTCATTTCCTGCATAGCCGGAACAAGAATTATTATATAATTCATTTAATATTTTTGAAACGTATTTTTGTGTTTTCCAAGGTTGCGAAGCATAATTATATAGATATGTAATTTGCTGGCTTGGTTCGTTACCATGTGCATATTGCCCAATAAATCCTGAAACATTTTCATTTTTAGTGGAGGAAATATTTTTTAAATTAAAGAATGTATCTAAATGAGTTATAAAATTTTTTTTTCCACCTATCATATCAATTAATCCATACACATCTTGAGGTACATAAAATAAATATTGCCAAGCATTTCCTTCTACATAAGGCTGTCCAGCAATTCCATCATATTCTGTAGGGTTAAACGGTTCATACCAATTTCCATTTTTATTTTTTGCTCTAAAGAAACCGTCTTTTTTATTAAATAAATTTTTATAATTAGCAGACCGCTTAATAAAATAATTATAGTCTTCTATTTTTCCTAATCTTTTAGCTAGTTTGGCTACACACCAGTCGTCGTAAGCAATTTCTAAACCAATGGAAACAGATCCCGACTGTAGATCTTGAGGAAAATAACCATATTTATCTAACAAGTTAAATGGAGATGATTGATGATTATTCATCGAAGTCCCTTTTACAGCTTCATACGCTTCTTTTACATCAAATCCTTTTATATCTTTAAAAACTGCATCTACAATAATTGGAATAGCATGATTACCAATCATACAATAATTTTCTAATCCCCAAAGCTGCCACATGGGTAACATGCCATATGTTTTGTATTGGCGCAACATACTGCTTATAAAACTTCCTGTTCTTTCACTTTGCACCAAAGTGTACAAAGGATTAGCTGCTCTGTAAGTATCCCATAAAGAAAAAGTGGAGTAATGTTTTTTATCTTTTGCATTTTGTACAGTCATGTCTGTTGTAGGATAATCTCCATTTACATCTGCAATATTATTTGGCTGAATGAAAGCATGATAGAGCCCAGTATAAAAAATTTCTTTTTGTTCTTTTGTTCCTTCAATTTTTATACAATTTAATTCCTTTTCCCAAGCCTTTTGATTTTGTTTCACTTTTTCATCAAAATCCCAGTTAGGAACTTCAGCATATAAATTGAGTTTTGCATTTTCTAAACTAGTTGCTGACAAACCTACTTTTACCAATATTTTTTCAACCGTATCAGTATTAAATTTTAATAATATTTTTACAGATTCTCCATTTGATACGTTTTGATTATTTGTAATATTTCCGTCAGTTATCATTTGAGAATTGATAAATGGTTTGGAAAATTCTGCTCTAAAATATACTTTTCTAAATCCTTGCGTCCAACCGGTTATAATTCGATATCCTTCTATTGTTGTTGAATTAATAACTTTTACTTGTGCTACTATTTTGCAGGGATACCATTCTCTTTTTTTATCAAGGGAATGATTCAGATCTATCAATATTTCTGAATTTTCATTTTTTGGGAAAGTATATCTATGAAACCCAACATGTTCGGTAGCAGTAAGTTCTACATTTATATTATAATCTAATAATTTCACTTCGTAATATCCTGGTCTTGCTTGTTCTTCTTTATGACTGTATTGAGATTTAAAACCACTTATATCACTTTTTAATTTTAAAGCTTCCGGGTTGATGTCTCCTGTCGCAGGCATCATTAACACATCAAATAAATCAGGTACACCTGTTCCACTTAAATGGGTATGACTAAATCCAACAATGGTATTTACATTATAGTCATATCCTGAACAGGGTAAAAAAGGAACGTCTTTGTTATCTGGGCTTAATTGTACAAAGCCAAAAGGCATAGTTGCTCCAGGAAAGTTATTACCTGAAAGACTATTTTTATCTACTGCACCTGTTCCTATAAATGGATTAACATAATCTATTAGGTTTTGTCCGCAACAGATATTCATCAGCATTGAAAAAACAAAAAGAATTTTTATTTTCATATTTTTATTATTTTTAGAAAAATATTAGAATTTTTGCTTTTTAAAATGTAATAAATCCAACTGTAATCTATTTTAAAAAATCGCATAAATCTATTAATACTTGAATCAATGTAGAGTAACCTTTGACAGAGTTTTTGTTATCCTAGTCCAGTCTATCTGAATATAAGAAAGTATTTTAGTTTTACTATACACAATTTTATATGTCTGTTTGATGTTTTTAGCTGTGTTTATTTGCAGGTAACATATTTTATTACGTATTTTAGAATTTTCATCCATCAAATGCCCTTATTGGCATTTTTTACCCAATTGAACTTTATAAAGTAGCCGTTTGTAAAATGGAAGTCTTGCTGTTTTTAGTATGCGGTGTAGGTACGGAGCAAGTTGCAACTACAATATCTGCTCATAAGGTAACTAAAATTTCTTCCAATGTAAGTCCCCTTTATAAATTAAAAAGTAATAATCCGAAATTAAGATGTGGTTAAACCAGCCGATAAAAAAAAGGAAATCCATTATAGATTTTTATAAACCTATAAAGTTTTGTAAACCTTATAGGATTGATATTTCATATGCTTTGAAAAAAATAAAAATTAATATTCCGAATTGAAAGCCGAATCCTTATCAGTAACCAGCCGATAAACAGAAAAGAAAATGTATTATTTAGGAAATATTGAACAGGTTTAACTGCATTGTATATTGTAGCATTGAAAAACTACAGATGAATGGCTAGCGGATAGCAGTGGAAAGCCTACAGTGCAGCGAAGCGAAACAAGGACTTGGAAGGTATAAACCGCAACAAAAGATTATTTTTAGTACATGTTGAGAGCCCCAAAACAACTGACTAAAAATTATAAAAATAATTTATAAGAGGCCATGAAATTTCTTAAAGGAATTTTTTAGCACCTGTATTCAATGGCACGTTTTTATATATGTTTAAGTGCCTGTAAAGCACTTAAACTTTAATTTAAAAATTATGCGAACAACAACTTCAACCATTTACAAAACTTTTTTTGCAGGTTGCTTTATTACAGCAATGTCATCATGCAACAGTAATCCTACAACATCTACCACTTCTATAAAAGACAGTAGTACCACCCAAAATAAACAGGTTACACTTAAACCAACTATGCCTGCACCAGATTGGGGAGCTAGTATAAAACCAGAAATGCAGGTAGTTATTGAAAAATTAATGAGTCTTGGCGGAAAGCCAATTGAAACTTTAGATGCTAAAGAAGCACGTATGCAACCTACCCCAACTGATGCGGTGATGGCATTAATGAAAGATAACAATATGACTGCCCCTGCGGCACAATGCGACACCATGGGTAAAGATATACCCGTAACAGGGGGTACAACTCATGTTCGTATTTACACCCCGAAAGCAGGGAAGGCACCATATCCTGTAATAGTTTATTATCATGGAGGTGGTTTTGTTATTGCAGATATAAATGTTTATAATGGCGGTGCACAAGGTATGTGTGAGCAGGTAGGTGCTATAGTAGTTTCGGTTGAATACCCCAAAGGACCAGAACATAAATTTCCTGATGCGCACACGGTTTCATTTGATGCTTACCAGTGGGTACTAAAAAATGCAGCGGGTTTTAATGGAGATGCTGCTAAAATTGCTTTAGTGGGTGAAAGTGCAGGCGGTAACCTTGCTGCAAATATGAGCATGATGGCTAGGGATAAGAAAATACAAATGCCGTTGTATGAGGTACTGGTTTACCCAATGTCCAGCAACGATGTAAACAGCGAAAGCTATGTAAAATATGCAGCAGCTAAGCCTTTAAACAAACCAATGATGCAATGGTTTTATAAAAATTATGCAGGTTCAGTTGCGCAGGCCGCAGACCCACGTTTGAGTATAGTAAAAGCAAATCTTACAGGTATGCCTAAAACGCTCATTATTGCGGCTGAGATTGATCCATTACAAACAGAAGGTAAAATATTAAGCGATAAATTAACTGCTGCCGGCGTGCAGACAGACTACCAACTGTATACCGGAGTTACACACGAGTTTTTTGGTATGGCCGCAGTTGTACCACAAGCAAAAGAAGCACAGGCACTTGCTGCCAATAAGTTGAAGGCTGCATTAGGTTTATAGGTTTAATTATAATTTTTAAAAAAGCTATCCTCATTAATTGTAGGATAGTTTTTTTTGTTGAAACTATACTACTACAAAAAACAATGTAAAATGATGTAATTACATTATTTATTTTATATTTAATGTGTCTTACATTTTTTTAACCAATCAATCAACTATTATGAAAAAGAATTTATTTGCTTTAGCTGCAATTTGTACATGCGTACTTTATTCGTGTGCCGGAGATGCGGG
>JAYVVD010000071.1:0-3343 GCA_043787295.1 Ferruginibacter sp.
TTTTTCACATAACTTGCTTTTATGACTATCGATAAAATAATTATTTACAAGTTTAGTATTCCCATGCAGCCTTTTACCATTGCAACAGGAACGATGGACTATGCACAAAATATGTTGATAAAAATATTTACAAATCATGGCATAATTGGCATTGGTGAATGTTCCGCATTTCCGATGATAGTTGGAGAAACACAAAATACCTGCTACGAAATGGCCAAAGATTTTGCAGCATTATGGAAAGGAAAAGAGCCTTTGATAATTGAAGAAAGATTAACCGAATTACATTTATTTACCGCCGGTAACAGCACCATTAAAAGTGCCTTTGATATGGCATTATATGATATCGCAGCAAAAAATGCCAACCAACCTTTGTATGAATATTTGGGTGGTACACAAAAAGATATGCTTACCGATATTACTGTCGGCATTGGTTCACCAGAAATAATGGCTGCACAAGCAAAAGCATTTGTAGAAAACGGGGCTACTATTTTAAAAATTAAATTAGGTAAAGATGTGGCTACAGATGTTGAAAGAATAAAAGCCATAAGAACCTTAGTAGGCAACGATATTAAAATTAGAATAGATGCTAATCAGGGGTGGAGTTTTAAAGATGCAGCTAATGCCTTGTCTCAATTAGGTAAATTCAATATTGAGTTTTGCGAACAACCCATGCGTACTTACAATGATGAGTACTTACCGGAGCTGGTAAAAAATTCTCCTATAAAAATAATGGCAGATGAAAGCGTGTACAATCACCACGATGCATTGCGGTTAATAAAAAATAAAGCATGTGATTACATCAACATAAAATTTGCAAAGAGCGGTGGCATATATGAAGCACTAAAAATAATTGCTGTAGCCAAACAACACAATATTCCTTGTATGATGGGTGGCATGCTCGAAAGCCGGGTAGCACTTACTGCATTCGCCCATTTTGCTGCAGCAAACCCACAAATTATTTTTTACGATATGGATACCTGTATGCTTGGTCACAAGGTTGATCCTGTAATTGGTGGCGTTACTTACAATGGCTATAATGTAATGTTGCCAGATGGGATCGGAATTAGTGCGGGTGTAGAGGAAGGGTTTTTAGAAGGTTGTGAAATGATTATTATTTAAATAATGAAATCGTAGAAAATAAAAACAAAATTTTATTTCTTGACATTTGTCAAGAGGTATTTGATATGCATGGATTTAATTTTACATGAGTAAATTTTAAACCATGCAAAAAAATAGATTATTTTTTATTTCCCTAGTCTTAATAAACCTTATTTTCTGTTCATGCAAAAAAGAGAAAATTAATCTGTCCGATTGTAATGCCGCATGTAAATCAGTCCGTTTGAGTGGTACGGTATTAGATGTGTCTTCAAATGTGGGGATTGCAAATACAGCAGTAAAAGCACATTTTTATCAATGGAAAAGTACATGTTTCATTTGTTTTGGAGAACCAGTTGAAACTTTTGCAAAAACAATAACAGATAATTCAGGAAGATTTAATTTCGAAATAATTGTCGACACTGGAGTGTTTAATTATACAGGTCATTATGATTTGGATGTATATGCTAATACTGGTGAAAATTATATTTCAGGTAACCCAATTTCATTTTCAAATTACAAAGAACACTTTACCAATATAACTTTGACAAAATACCAAAAAACCAAACTAAGTATCAGGTATAAAAGAGATTCTTTAGATTTATTTGAACACTATACTGCAGATCATACTTTCTCTGACAATTTTAATAATCTAAATATTCGACCAACTAATCAATTAGATTATATCAAGTACTTTTCACAAATTATTAGTGATACAACAATAGTTGTAAACACCGGAGCAAATATTTGGACTAAAATTAATGGAAAAAAGTTTTTGGCTTCATCACATATTATTTCATCGCATATCGATTCGGTGTTTTGCAGTCCCAATGTGCTTAATAATATTACAATAAAATACTAATCATTTCACTTCCTCATAATCAATATAATCATCTTGCGAAATCTTTCCGGTGGCTTTCTGCGGTTGAGAACTCTGTGAATGTTGCCTTTGTTGCTCAGTCTGTGCACGTTGCTGCTGTTGCATGCGTTGTTGCATGTCGCTCATTTTACTTTTCATTTGCTTGCTGGCTGTATATAATGGAATAATAAAGTCGAAAATTAATTTATAAAGGATATAAATAACAACTAATTCGCCTACGAGCTTAAAAATGTTCATTCCGCAAAGTTATCACCCACAATAATATATTGTTGTTAAATTTCATAATAACAAATATTGTATGTTTTGGTAAATAAAAGGATGAGTAGTATATTTGCTGTAGACAATGAAGCAGAAAGGAAGGGAACCAGCGGTTCCCTTCTTCTTTTATAAAGCAATATGGCAACAGAAACAAATGCAGAAACGGTAAAAAGAATTTTGTTAACCCTTTTGTACGACGATATCTTTTTTGTGGATATGAAGGTAAAACCCACCAATAATATAAAGATATTTTTGGATGCGGATAGTGGGCTTGGAATAGAAAAATGCATAAAAATAAACCGCAGGCTTTACAAACAGGTTGAAGAAATGGGCTTTTATCCCGAAGGAGATTTTTCTTTGGAAGTATCAAGCCCCGGCATTGATGAGCCACTTAAAATGCTGCGCCAGTACGTAAAAAATATTGGTAGAAATGTAGAAGTCACACTGAATGATGACTCAATAAAAGAGGGCGTTTTATTGGAAGCAACAGAAGAAAAAATTGTACTTGAGCACATAGAAGGCAAGAACAAAAAAGCAGTAACGATGCAAATTTCAGTATTGTTTACAGATATTAAACAAACGGTAGTACAAATAAAATTTTAATAACAAAACCCCATGCATGCGGGGCAGTAAACGTTAGCAGGCAAGGAATATGGCAAGTATTAATTTAATAGAATCCTTTCAGGAATTTAAAGAAGCAGAAAACATTGATCGCCCAACACTAATGAAAGTGATGGAAGATGTTTTTAAAACACTTATCCGTAAAAAATACGGAAGCGATGATAATTTTGATGTTATTGTAAATGACCAAAAAGGAGATTTGGAAATTTTTCGTCGCCGTACTATTGTAGATGATGATGATCTTTATAACACCCTCACCGAGATTGAACTTAAGAACGCTATCTTGATTGAGCCTGATTATACAGTTGGGGAAGAGTTGTATGAAGAAGTAGATATACAAAAAGAATTTGGTCGCCGTGCAATATTGGCAGGTAAGCAAACACTTGCAGCACGTATTGGCGATTTGAAGAAAAATATTTTAATTAAAAAATATGAGGAACGTGTTGGTGAAATAGTAAGTGGCGAAGTACACCAGGTTTGGAAAAAAGA
>JAYVVD010000072.1:0-3888 GCA_043787295.1 Ferruginibacter sp.
AAGTATCAAGGTCCTTTGAAGTAAGAGAGTAGTTTGGAAAAACAGTGATACTGTTTATTTTATAAGGGTGTTTTGCATCTTCAGGCGTGACTTTTTTTATATTTAAATACATACTTACTTTTCGCCTACCCACATTGCTGTCCGCATAAGCCATCAGGTAATCAGGATTAAAAAAGTAATATCCTCTGGTTTTTAAAAAAAGATCAAGCCGGTCACGCTCTGCTGCAATATCGCTTAAGCGATATGGGTTGCCTGTTTTTAAAAGCCCGTTTCCGGTAGAATTTTTGTCAAGTAATTTTTGCAAAGCCGATGCTGAATCACCCACCCATTTTATAGGGCCTAACTTATACTGCGGCTGCACCTGGGCTGTGTAATTTGCTTTTACAAAATACGATCCTGTATGTACAGTATCCCCCTGCACGGTTGTGTGAAAGTAACCGAGATTCTCCATAAGAGAAGCCATATTTTCTGCAGTGGCTTTTGCATTTACCCTGCTGCTTAAAACCGGCGGTTCGCCGAGCCTGTTGCGAAAAAATGCCCTTAATCCTTTCTCTCGTTTTGGCTCGCCAATTTTATAGTAAAACCAGACTTTGTATGGCTGCCCCAATAAAAATTTATTTGGTTTAGGAGAAGCTGCCAACGCAATTGTTTTTTTTAGAGATCTTGCTTTAGTTATTGTCTGCTTGTTTTTCTCAACTTTTACATTTGCACCTTTATACAATCTCTCTCCGGGCGGCAAATACTTTTGCACACTGCACGAAGATGCAATGAAGATTAAAAGAACAGCTGAAATAAAACAAATCTTCCTCATTATTTATTTACTTTTTTCTTGCGCCTAAATAGTTCATTAAATTTATCGTAATCGAGTGTTACTACAAAGGACAATCCTGTTTCCACCACATATCCATCAAGGGTTACCTCAAACTGGTTTTTTGTGTAAGCCCTTATCAAATATTTACCATCTGTTGTAAGCTTATATGCAACAGTAATGTCAGGTTTAAACCCAGTATTTTGTCCTGCAGATTTAGTAGCTGCATCTTGCCCTTCAATACCAAAGTTTTTACCAACACTTATTACCAGCCTGTTATTAGCAAAAGATTTACTTACAGCGAGGTTTAAATCTGTACGCTGTGTATTTCCTCCATTTGAAAAGTCGTTGTAAGAATTTAAGTTAAGATCAATATCAATTCCTTTAAAAATATCATCTGCTATTTCATTTAATGCTGACGATAAAAACTGACTTACACTCTGGCGGGCAAGGTCATTAAAATCACCGCCATTGCCTTTAAAGAAATCACTGCTTTGCTCACTTACAAATCGGTTAAATAATAATAAAGAAAATACCTGCTTGTTAATAGCTGCCGGGTCGCTTCTTATTTGTAATAATTTATTTTCAATAGTTGTACGGAGTTCGCCATTCAGTAAATTACTTTCTTCAGGTAACTGAATATCAAAATTAATATTGGGTTTATTAAGTGGCCCGTTTAAATAAAGTATAACCCTAAAAGGTAGTTTTTGGTTAAAAGAATTAGAGAGTGTTGGCGATACATCGGTTACTTCGTTGCTCAATAATTCTTTGGCTGAAGTAAGTGCCGTGTACTCTGCGGTAATATTTGCCGTAGCCTCTAAGGGTGCTCCGGCAAAAGTAATGGTGCTCCCTTTTATAAGATTGAATTTGCGTTGTAATATGTTGTAATGCAAATCATAATATCC
The DNA here is from genome assembly GCA_043787295.1 of Ferruginibacter sp. Lineage (GTDB taxonomy): Bacteria > Bacteroidota > Bacteroidia > Chitinophagales > Chitinophagaceae > Ferruginibacter. Next base: position 1,714 of record JAYVVD010000072.1, read on the forward strand.
TTTATCAAGTTCATAAACGCCCGCTAACACAAGGTTTCCGCCGGGGTCAACACCTGCATTTAATCTTGCATCTCCCTGCACTTTTATTTCATCTCCCGTTGATGGATCTACCAATATAGTAAGTGCTGCAGTTTTTGTAAGTGCTATATTAAGATTGTAATTTAAGAACTGTGCAAATTCAGAAGCAGGTTTTGCCGCAGGTTCAAAACCAGGTTGTGGTGGGTCAATTTTAAAAGTATCAACATTTACAAAACGTACAATTGTTTTACCGTCATTTTTTGCATAGCTGGCTTGTGGCAAAACAATTTTAATATCACTGTTATCATTCAATAATATATCCCCTTCAATTACCGGCCTTGCTGATGTACCGTTTACAGAAACATTTACATCTACAGATGCGAAACCATAAAGTTCGTTGTTGAGCGTTTTCTTTGCGTTTACAACTATAAAGTTTTTTGCATTAATAGCTAAATTCAATTCATAATCTGTAACACTACGGGAGGTTATATCACCGTCTATCTTAAGTAAATTATTTAAAGAATCTGTTACAGTAAATGCAGGAAGCCGTATCTGCGGATAATTAAGAATTATTTTTTGCTTGTCAATAAAATATGGTGTACCTAATTTTGTAAGCGAAAATTTTACTGTATCAAAATTTAGCTGTCCATTAAATTGGGGATTTGCAAATTTTCCATTTAATTTCAAATTGCCTGAAATATTTCCATGGCTGTTTATTATTTGGTTGGCGGAGAAAGCTTCCAACGTTTTAAAACTTAAAGCTTTTACCTCCAGATCCGCATCAAACTGTTCAGTTGTACTGTTTAAATAATAATTTCCAGCTGCGCTGATATCGTTGTTTGCACCTTTTAAATTTACTGTTGCACTAATATTATTTTCAGATTGTTTTTGTGCAGTTGCCGTAATAGTACCAATCGGGTGTTGCATAAACTGTACATCTTTTACAGAGGCTGTTCCGGTAAAGGACAGAAGTGGTTTTTTTAAATCACTTACTGTTGCTTTAACATCTAAAATTCCCGCAAGCAAAACCGTATCCTTATTTACTATAGAACTGATGCTTTTCAAATTAAAATTATCTATTGAAATATCAATAGGGCTGTCTCCAATTAACTGTTTGCTTCTAATATCAATTTTTGCAGTATCGCTGCTTATTACAAAATTGTTTACAATGATGCCAGCGGGCCCGTAAGAAATATAATTATCGGTAGCTACTCTCCATTTTTCATAATTAAGAATAAGACTATCCTGCATCCGGATTTTATAATTTTCATCTTTCACAAAAGCTGTTCCCGATAAGCCAAACCAATCTCTTTTTGCTTTATCTTTCGTTACAACATTTAAAGAAAGACTATCTTTTGCGGCAGCACCATTAAGCCTTGTTGCATATAATGTATTGTTGCCGGTATTAAGCGTATCAAATTTTGCCTCGTAATTTATTTCACTATTTTTTGAATTAATGTTTACCACAGCATTTGCTATTGTATTTGTGCCATAAACCACATGCCCAACAGTGGTATTAAAATTCAATGCACTGTCTGTTGCGGCGGTTGCATAGCTTCCGGTGAAAATTACATCATCAAAACTTGTAAGACCAGGAATAAGTGTAGTAATTAATGGCGATTTTGTTATTGTTCCCTTAATTGCAAACTGTTGTTGTGGTATTGTGTTGTTAACCGGCACATAACCGGGAATTTTATAATAACCATTTACATATTGCATTAAAGACTGTGCTATCAAATCATAATCAAATGCGCCACCTGCGTGCACATCTGCAAATGGTGCTTTTAATATAATGGAATCAACGCCATTTAAAGAAGTTGCAATAAGTGATGTGCTGTCAATGTTAAAAAACTTTTGTCCGGTTTGTAATTTCACACTGTCTAACAGCAAACTTGCATGTAAGTTTCTTGGCTGTAAATTAACAGCATCTACCAATGCCTTTAAAGAAAAGTTGATAGTATCTTTTGTAAAATTTAATTTATGAAGCATGGCCGTATCTACATTAATTTCACCTTTTACGGTTGGATATTTACTGCGAACATTTGCCACAATATCATACGTTAACCGAAGGCTGCTGTCATCAATTTTTCCAATACTTTTTATAAGCCCGTTTTCAAAATCTGCATTAATTTTTGCATTGCTGTAATTGTATTTATT
>JAYVVD010000073.1:0-8105 GCA_043787295.1 Ferruginibacter sp.
GTGCGGCTAGCCATCAACCGTAAACTCGGTTTTTTTCATCAGGATGCTGATGCGGCCAAAGCTTTAGTTTATCATGAAGCGCAGAGGGATCTGGCAAAAAAACTACAATTAAAACTCTGGGAAGCAGATGCCTATGAACAAATAGCCTATTGCAACACCTTTTTAATGAAATTACCTGCAGCTTATGAAAATTACATGCTGGCATTGAAAATTGCAGAAAATCCTTCCACCGCAGCAAATGGGTGGGGGTATTCAAATTTTTCAAATTCAAAAACTCCTGATGATGCCCGTCAATCTATTGTTGGCATGATTTACTTTGAACTATGTAATTTTTACACCGTCACAAGATACTTTGATGAAGCTTTTAAACATCTTTTAAAAGCTTTAGAAATCGGACAGAGAATAAATAACAATAAAATTTTAAGCCTTGCTAATCGAAATATCGGTTCTTATTATTTCTTTCATGATAAGCTTGATTCAGCATTTATATATTATCAAAAATCGCTGTTTTGTTATGCAAGTTCTTCCTATAAAAAAAATCTCGGAAATGTATACATATTTCTTGGTCAATATTATGAGAAGAAGAAACAGTATGACTCAGCTCAGATTTCTTACGATAAAGGAATAAATGTAAGTTTAGATAATGAATCTATTGTATTACATAGTATCCTTCTGTCCTTAAAAGGGAAAACTTATATATCTATAGGCAAACTAGATTCGGCATTGATATGCACTTTGCAGGCAAACAAACTTGCTAATTCTGTCAATAATTTACAAGGAAAAGCACAAAGCCTAACTCAACTTGGAGATATATACAAATTGAAAAAAGAATATGCACTTGCATATGATTACGCTGAAAAAGGAAGAGTTCTAAATGACAATCTTGCGGATGCATATATAGACAAGCTAATGCAATTTCAAAATCTGGATTTTGATCAAAAGATAAAATTACAGGAACTTGAAAAAGAAACCCAGCTATCTAAAAGTCGGAACAGGATGAATGCTCTGCTGTCAGGGTTAGGTCTTTTTTTATTGGTGGGTGTTTTGCTTTATCGAAACAACAGGCAAAAACAACATGCAAACAAAGTTTTAGAAACAACTTTAAGCAATCTAAAATCAACCCAGTCCCAACTCATCCAATCAGAAAAAATGGCTTCCCTTGGAGAACTCACCGCAGGCATTGCACATGAAATACAAAACCCATTAAACTTTGTAAATAATTTTTCTGAAGTGAATAAAGAATTGCTTGCTGAGTTGAATGATGAAATTGCAAAAGGTAATTATGAAGAAGTAAAAGTAATTGCCAAGGATGTTACAGATAACGAAGAAAAAATAAACCACCACGGCAAGCGTGCAGATGCCATTGTAAAAGGAATGCTGCAACACAGCCGTAGCAGTGGTCAAAAAGAATCAACTAACATTAATGCTTTGGCAGATGAATATTTACGGCTCGCCTATCATGGCTTGCGGGCAAAAGACAAATCTTTTAATGCCACCATGCAAACAGATTTTGATAAGAATATTGGATTGATAAATATTATTCCCCAGGATATTGGGAGAGTTATTTTAAATTTGATTACCAATGCTTTTTATTCTGTGGCAGAAAAAAAGCACTCATCGACTGAGAGCTATCAACCTACTGTTTTTGTATCAACCAAAAAGATAGACAATCACCAGAATGGTCAAGCCGGTCGGTGTAATGTTGAAATACGTGTAAAAGACAATGGAATGGGTATCCCTCAAAAGGTATTGGATAAAATTTATCAGCCTTTTTTTACAACAAAACCTACAGGGCAAGGCACGGGGTTAGGTTTGAGCATGAGCTATGATATTATAACTAAAGCACACGGCGGAGAATTAAAAGTAGAAACAAAAGAAGGAGAAGGGGCAGAATTTATTATTACTATACCAATTGTCTAAACTGCGTTTCATGAGATAGCAGTGTTTATTGTGAAATGTTTCAAACCCGCTAATCAATTAAATCATGGTTCAGACAGAAAAAATTTTTACTTATGAATATATTAGTTGTAGATGATGAAAGCGATATGAAAATGCTTTTTGAGCAAAGATTTAGAAAAGAAATTCGTGATGGCGATATCCATTTTGCCTTTGCTATTTCGGGAGAGGAAGCACTTACGTACATGAGTAGCCATGATCATGAAGCCGTTTTAATTCTTTCAGATATTAATATGCCGGGCATGAGCGGTTTGGAACTCCTAAAACATATCAAACAAAAATATGAAACGCCTCCTCCCGTTGTTATGATGGTAACTGCCTATGGCGATGATGAGAATTATAACCAGGCAATGAAACTGGGCGCTGATGACTTTCTTACCAAGCCACTGGATTTTAATTTATTAAAAGAAAAACTTAACCAGAAAAAGAATGGCTAAAATATTAGTTGCAGATGATGAAGTTGATTTAGAGATGCTCATTAAACAAAAGTTTCGTAAGCAAATAAGAGAAAATAAATACGAATTTGTTTTTGCTTTAAATGGGAACGATGCATTGGAAAAGCTTGTTCAAAATCCTGATATATGTATTGTGCTAAGTGATATAAATATGCCGGAGATGGATGGATTAACGCTCCTTACAAAACTTACTGAAGGCTCCCCTCTTGTAAAAACTGTTATGGTTTCTGCATACGGCGATATGGAAAATATTAGATCTGCAATGAACAAAGGTGCTTTTGATTTTGTATGTAAGCCTGTAAATTTTGAAGACCTCGAACTTACAATTGAAAAAACAATTGAGCATGTAAAACAAATTCACAATACTTTAAAAGCCATAAAGGAAAATAATATTTTAAAAATGTATGTAGATGAGAATGTACTCAAATTTATGGGTAGCCGTGAGTATGAATCATCACTTACTGCAAATGAAACCATTGAAGCCACAGTGGCTTTTATTGACATCTGCAGTTTTACTGCAATCAGTGAAAATGAAAAACCAGATACAGTTGTAAACCTATTAAATCAATATTTTGATTTAATAGCAAAAGAAATTATTGCACAAAATGGGTTGATAGATAAGTTTATCGGTGATTGTGTAATGGCAGTATTTAAAGGTCCATATCATTTAGACAGAGCGATTGATGCTTGTTTAGCAATAAAAAATAAAATAGAACAGCTGCCTAAGAATTTAAATTTTTCACCAAAAGTTGCTGTAGGGATAAATAGTGGCGAAATGATTTCAGGTAATATAGGCTCTGCAACTTTACGCAGGTTAGATTATACAGTTATTGGTGATACAGTAAACACTGCTCAGCGCCTGCAAGTAACAGCTGCTAAAGGTCAAATTGTTATTAGCGAAGCCTGTTATGAACAAGTTAAGCAATCATTTAATTGTAATAAAATAGGAAACTTTAGCCTAAAAAACAAAGCATATGAGGTAGCACTTTATGAAGTGCTCAATTAACATAGTTACATTAATTACGCAAATTAATGTGCAGCCCGTCTTCTTAAAATGCCTTCTGACGCTTCTTTAATTGTATTTGCAAAAACAAATGCTTTTGTGTCAATTTCATGAACCACATTTTTAAGTTTTCTCTGCATTAAGAATAAGCGCTGCTATAATTATACTCTTGTCTTTTTTTTTAATCTTTCAGATTATGCAAATTATTTCTCCCTCAAAAAGTCATTTTAAAATTTGGGGCATAAAAATTCTTACAAACGTCTACAAAATATTTGTAAAGGAGTAACCACCTAATGATTGCCTCTGTACGCCAGAGGTTCATTCGTTGTTTAAAGTTCCTTGCAGCAGCAGCCAGTATTAAATTCATATTATCTCCAAGTATGCCTTTTAAATAATTTTTACATAAACGATAATTTTGTTTTAGATGTCCTATGACTGGTGGATGCTTTTGATTAAGACTATCTCCTAATCCGCCAAAAATATCTAACTGGGTAGCGGGTTTTGTAACTTTTAGCATACATAAATTTGCAGGCTTTTAATTAAAACTCAAATATCCTGCAAATATTTTATACCCATATTGTGATTAAACTCAATATTGATAAAGGTTTGAAAACTTTTTGAGGAATGACTAAAAAGCATAAAAAAACCGACTGAATTTTCAGCCGGTCTTTTAAATTAAACTGTAAGTAATGACTATCTTGATTTAATACTGTTTAAATTCTATTTCCTCGTCCTGTTTCAAATTGTTTAGAACAATATTATAAAGGTCTACGTTAGATGATGAACTAATAACAATTGTTCCATTTGTTTTCACAGGATTGTCCCGTTGAATAGTGAAACGATTTGATAAAGCCTTTATTGTACACTTGATATAAATCCTATTTATTTTTTAATGGATTGCAATCAGTTTAGAAATATTCCACCGCCTGAAATTGCGATGATAATAAAAAAAATTGTTCTCATTGTTTTTAATGCCTTTTGCCAACTTTAAACATCCGGGATAAATTGAAGCCAAGCCGCATATCTCCTTTAAAAAAATTACCCGTCGTTTGCGTTATGTATGCACGCTCATTCATCCCTGTAGCATTGCTAAAATGAAGCTGAAAAACGTGACCACCGGTTTCAATATCTACTCCCACAGATAATGGATCTGTGATATTATCTGCCAGCCTACCAAAGGGGTGATGGTAATCTAAAGTAATGGCTGTTCGTTTACTCACCTTGTATCTTGCACCGCCACCCATCGCAAAAATTTCTCTATCGTCTGTAATATTAAAAGGGATATTGGTATGCACAAAAATAGGGCTAAGCTGCATAGAGAATTTTGAGTTGAATTTTCTCCCTGCAACCAATTGAACATAATAAGCAGATCTATCTGCCAGTGTTGGATTTTTGCCTGTAAAATCCTGTTCTGTATGTACAGCATATCCTGCAGCTATTACAACAGATAATGGAATTTTTTTTGCCCCTTTTGTCTGTTGTAAGAGTCTTATTTTTAAAAAACCGTCTAACTCTTTTCTGAAGGTACTTCTGCCAATACCAATTGTAAAATTATCTGTAATGCCATAGTCGAAACCCATCCGCATACTTGCAACATCTAATCCAAAAAACTGTTTTACACCGTCACTTATAAATCCAAAACGGTGCAATATCCTAAAGTCTAAATTTCCTTTAGATAACATTTCTATTGAGTGCGCATTTATGACTCTTGTAGATTTAAAAGCGCCCGTAACTTTTTCCGAAATCAGTGCCTGTGGTTCTTCAATGGATTTTAGTAGAGATGTATCTTGCGCCTGGCAATAGTGCATACAACTGCAGCATAAAACCAGCATTAAAAGTTTATTCATATTATTTGGTATTGAGATTTTTATAAGCAGCAACATTTATCAGAATATCTATTTTCTTATTTATTTTATCTGCTACCAGTCCGGGTATTTTTATATTATAATCTTGAGGTACCACACTAAAGCCTGCAACAGCAGACGCTTCACCATTTTTTATGGTAATAGTGGCCGGTACAATAACCTGTTTTGTAACACCATGTAGGGTTAGTAAGCCGGTTACATTTACTTTGTAATTATTACCCGCAGAAAACACAATACTTTTACTATTTTCCATTACCCCTTTAAAAATTGCCTTTGGAAATTTATCGCTTTCAAGGTAGTTCTCATTAAAATGCTCCTGCATTAATGCCCGGTCAAATTCAAAGCCTTTTATCAATAAAGAGAATTCAATATTGCCGGTATTTGTATCCCATACACTTAATACTTTATTGTTAACGGCCTCAATATTCTCTATGGCAGTTTTAGATTTAAAAATAACTGTCCCGGTTTTTGTAAAAAGTTTTGTTTGTGCATTTACTGTATTTGCAGCAAATAAAAGTGTAAACAACAGCACATAATAATTCATACATCAAGCATTTTTATTTATCAATTTCTATTACACAACGGTTCATTTCCACATCCTGTAAAAAGCCGGTGCATATACCTTTCACAGCAATAATGTCGCCTACAACAGGCGTATGTTTCATTTCTTTATTGCGAATATTTACAGCACAGCTTACTTTATGCATAGCTTCATTTTTACCCAGATAAATATTTAGCAAAGTATCTTGTTGGTTATTTATTTCTGCAACCACACCTTTAACCAATAAGGTTTTGCCGTTAAATTTTACGTTGGCTTTACCTTCATCTGTTTCAAAAGCGTTGACCAAATCAACCGCTGTCACTATTACATCAGGCTTTACAGTTGATAAGTCTGCCGGCCTTCTGTTGTATTCTTTGTACGCATACATAACAGCCATTAAGAAAAGCAAGACTAGAACAATGAATAAGTACTTTTTATACCAAAACATTTTAATTGCTATTTTGTCCGCCTGCATTTATCCAGTCAATAATTTTTTGTTTATCTGCTGCTGAAATCGCACCTGATGCAGGCATAATTGAAGGATTTCCATCAACCGCTCTTGCCTTTATTCTTAACTTTTGCACCACTATGGTACAATCGTCGTTATAGTTGATTCCATTTTGTGGAGATGCTCCGGCATGGCAGCCAGACAGGGCACAGTTAGCTATCAAAACATTTTTTACGTTGATAAATAAAACGCCAGATGGGGCAATGTTTACCTGAGCATTCCCTGTAGATGTACAGCCATTTGCATCTCTTACACCCACAGTATAGTTGCCGGTTGGCAATGCGCCAAATAACGTTGCTGTTTGATAAGGACCATTGTTTAAATTAAACATCAAGCCCGTGCTGCCCGATGATGTAACGGTTATAGAGCCTGTATTGTTCGTGCATTTATCGCTTGATACAGTAGCTGCAGAGAGTGTGATGGTAGGACATGTATTACTTGCAACCGTGATAGTGCCGGATGTACCTAAGCATCCGTTTACATCTTTTGCAACTATGGTATAATTGCCCGCTGCAAGGTTATTAAATACGCCCGTTGCCTGAAACGTCGTACCTGCATTACGGCTAAATGTATAGGGTCCCACACCTCCTGCAGCATTTGCACTTATTGAACCTGTAGTGGCTGTGGGGCCTGCTGTGTTAGTGCTGGTAAATGTTACATTAATTGTAGGACAACCAACATTGGTTACAATAAATGCCGCAGAAGCAGTACATCCATTTACATCCTTTGCAGTTATATTATAAGTGGCCGCAACCAAGTTTGTAAATACACCTGTAGCCTGAAAAGTTACACCAGCATCTCTGCTATATGTAATACCCGTACTACCGGAAGCTGTAGCATTTATTGCACCGTTCGCAGAAGTTGGAGAAGATGCCGCAGTTGTAGTGGCGGTAATGGTAATTGTAGGGCAAGGGGAAGCAGTAACAGTAAAGGATTGAGTTCCGGTACACCCACTTGCGTCTTTGGCAGTTATGCTAAAAGTACCTGCTGCCAGATTACTGAATGTACTACTTGATTGAAATGTCCCGTTGTTTAAGCTATAAGTAAAACCTGTGCTACCGGTGGCGGTAGCATTTATGGATCCATTGGTAGTGCTGCCGCCAGATGTAGCGGTTATGGTAGCAGTTACAACTATTGTCTTTCCTGCACAAGGGTCTTGTGGAGTTGTTGCTGCGCCAGGCTTGCTGCAAGAAATGAAATTTACAAAAGCGAAACAAAATAAAATGCAGATTAGCGGAATGGTAAGTTTGGTACTCATAAATGTAATTTAATTAACAATCGAACAAAACGTACAAATAGTTGCCCGTTATTATTTCTTAAAAGGAAAATATTTTAACCCAACTTGTAGTGCGGTAGAAAAGATTTTTACCTTTCCCTCACCTACTCCTTTTAGTGGAATGCTCACTATGGGCTCAATTTGTAAAGAAAATTTATCAGTAATTTTTTTCTCTGCGCCTGCAGACAAGTTGAGGGTAGATACAAAATCTTTATTACCGGTATATTTCCATGGGTATGACATCTCTCTGTTATTCTTTATAAAATATACATTGTACTCTTCTTTTTTCATGATATAAGAAGATAATCCCGCCACTGTGTAAATATTGAATGATTTTTTTTGTAAAACATTGTAACGTACAGAAACAGGAATTTCATAAACAATACAATCTGCGTCAACCTTTGTAACCTTCACCATTGTATAATAAGATCCTGTTTTAAAATTATAATCGCCTTCATTGGCTATGTATTTTTTCTTGCTTGCATAAAAGCCTGTCTGCAA
>JAYVVD010000074.1:0-5734 GCA_043787295.1 Ferruginibacter sp.
TTAAGTGGTGCTAAATTTACCGGTGACTCTTTTACAGATTCAACAAACAAAAAAAATCCTTTGCAATTTTCTAAACTTACCCCTTCTTTAAAATATTTATTTGCAAATAAAAACCCACGAAGCCAGATTAAAAAGTTTATACAGTTTAAAACATTTCTTATAAACGAAACAGGAATTTTATTTAAAAGGGATGCAGTAAATAATATTGATATAATTACTTATCCAAAAGAACAACGTTATGTAAATCAACTGCAATTCAGTTTAGAAAATAACAGAGATTTATATCCTTACAACGCAGTATTACAAGGCGAACAGGGGGATGGTTTTGTAAGGATTAATTTTACAGGAAATTACTTTTTTAACTATGCTGACAAAGGTGGTCTGAATGTTCGGTTGTTTGCCGGCAAGTTTGTTTACACAGTTAACAAAAGTTTTACCAACCAGTTAAGAACAGATATTTATCATTTAAACATGAGCGGGCCAAAAGGTTTCGAAGATTACAGTTATAGTAATTATTTTGTTGGCAGAAATGAATTTGATGGTTTTGCAAGCCAACAAATAATGAACCGTGATGGTTTCTTTAAAGTACGTACAGATTTGTTAAGCAGTAAAATAGGTAAAACAGACGATTGGCTTAGCGCTGTAAATCTTATTACATCTTTACCAAAAAATATAAATCCACTGAAATTGTTGCCGATAAAAATACCAGTTAAACTATTTTTGGATATTGGCACTTATGCAGAAGCCTGGCAAAAAAACAGCAGTACGGGAAGATTTTTGTATGATGCAGGCTTACAGGTTTCTTTGTTTAAAAATGTATTGAATATATATCTGCCACTGGTATACAGTAAAGTTTACAGCGACTATTTTAAATCAACTATTACCGAAAAGAGATTTGTAAAAAATATTTCTTTTAGCATAGAAATACAGCAGTTAACCTTAAGTAAATTATTTTCACAACCAAGTTTATAAACGTGATAATAAAATATTTAAAGCAAATTGAAATTAATAAAGATAAATGGGACCAATGTGTAGTAAATAGTTTTAATGGGTTAATATACAGTACCAGTGTGTATTTGAACAATATGGCTTCTAATTGGGATGCTTTAGTAATGGATGATTATGCAGCAGTTATGCCTCTTCCCTTTCGGAAAAAATATGGTATCTCTTACGTTTATCCACCAGCATTTTCTCAACAAATGGGTATCACAGGATTACAAAAAATAACGCCTGAAATTATAAAAGCATTTTTAAAAAGTATTCCCACAAAATTTCGCTACGTTGAAATGAATTTTAATGTTTCAAATTTTTTTGAATTTGAGAATGGAAAAAAAAGGGAAAATTATATACTACCACTTTTTTTATCTTTTGAAATTCTTCAGAAAAAATTTAGCCGCTCTGCATTAAGAAATATTAAGAAAGCAAACGATGAAAATATTTCTGTAAAAGAAAATGTAGCGTTTAAAGAAATAATTAATATTCACCGCCAAAGGTTTAAAGATGAAGTTGGAGCAAATGCAGAAGATTACAAAAGATTAGGAAAATTATTGAATGCACTCCAAAAAAGTAATTCAGTTTTTACAATAGGCGCTTATAATCGAACTGGCGCATTGATTAGCGGAAGTATTTATTTTGTATATAAAAACAGGATTACTTTTATTATTAACGGTAATACCAATGACAGTTTAAAAAATGGGGCAACACATCTACTGATGTATAACACTATAAAAAAAAACAGTGGCAAGGATTTTATACTTGATTTTGAAGGAAGTGATTTTGCAAATTTTGTAAAGTTTTACAAACAGTATGGGGCCGTTTCAGAAATTTATAACTTGATAAAAATAAATAATCTACCATGGCCTTTTTCCCTTTTTAAAAAATAATATTAATTTTCTCTGCTGCTTAAAATCGCTTCAGCAATTAAAAGATCTGTAGCTTTGGTTATTTTAATATTTTCTTCTTCTCCCTGTACCAATGCCACCTTCAGCCCAAAAGCCTCTACCACACTCGCTTCATCAGTAAATTTATCTTTATAATCAATCCCAAAAAAAGCCGGCAACAATATTTTACTGTGAAAAGCCTGAGGCGTCTGTACTAATTTTATAGAGTTTCTTTCTACAGTTTCATTACCATTTTCAGTTATGATTCTTACGCTGTCTTTACAATCTACAACGGGTATTGCTGTTCCAAATTCCAAAACCGAATCGTAACATCTGTTTATTAAATTACTGCTTAGCAAAGGTCGTACTGCATCGTGTACAAAAACAACACTGTCTTCTTCATCAACCAATGCAAGTCCATTTTGTACTGAATGAAATCTTGTGCGACCACCAATTACAATCTGTATACGCTGATAATCAAAAAAAGCATCTATCATTTCCTGCCCCACGCCTATATGTTCTTCCGGCAAAACCAATATAATTTTGCAATCATTATAAGTTTTTAAAAAAGTATTTATTGTATAAAAAAGTACGGGCTTACTTTTTAGTAAAAGAAATTGTTTGGGAGTAATATTATTCATTCTTGTTCCGGCTCCTCCGGCAACAATTATTGCAAATTTTTTCATCCGTTGTATCTAATATTTTTATTGATTAAAAAATTAATCTTTATAAATTGAAATAACTTTTTGTCCATTACTATGCTGCATGGCTCTGTACATTCCAGCACTGTTAAACATCATACTGATGTTTGCTTTCGCATCTACACCAATCATTCCGCCTTCACCATCTAGTGCTGTTAATTTTTTATGTACTACTTCGTTCATAGCATCGTGCAGACTTAACCCTTTATATTCCATATGTGCGGCTACATCGTAAGCTGCTACCGCTTTTATAAATGGTTCACCGTGCCCGGTGCAGCTGATAGCACAAGTTGCATTATTTGCATAAGTGCCTGCACCAATAATTGGGCTGTCACCAATTCTTCCATACTTTTTATTTGTCATTCCGCCCGTACTTGTACCTGCAGCAATGTTACCATTTTTATCACATGCTGCTGCACCTACCGTTCCAAATTTTTTATCCTTCATTAATTCTTCCAAACCCTGGTGTGTATGGTCTAAAGAATAATTATCACTGTCTCTCATGGCCTTCCACTGGTCGTATCTAAATTGCGAAAAGAAAAACTCATCAGGCTCTAATTTTATGCCCTGCTTTATGGCAAAATCATTTGCTCCTTTGCCACTTAAAAAAACATGATTGCTATTATGCATCACTTCTGCCGCAAGTTCAATCGGGTTTCTAACATTTCGCACTCCTGCAACTGCACCGGCTTCACGATTTTTTCCATCCATAATTGCAGCATCCATTTCCTGCAAGCCTTTTTTTGTAAATACAGAACCTCTTCCTGCATTAAAAAGTAAATTATCTTCTAATACAACAATAGCCGCTTTCACTGCATTTGATGCTGCACCTCCCTGTTCCAATACTGCATACCCCGCAGACAAAGCTTCATCTAACCCTTTACTGTAAGCCTTTTCAAGCTGAGGTGTCATATCTTCTTTTAAAATGGTTCCGGCTCCGCCGTGAATTACTATTGAGAATGGTTGCATGTATATTTTTTTATTTTGAGCTGATGTATATTCTCATATATTTTTGCGTACAAATATTTTAGCTTTTCCAATAAATTTAAAAAGCAAGTAGATGTTTACATTCTGTAAGTAATTTATTTTTATCGATGGCAACTGTACCAACTTCTTCACAAACAAGACCGCCTGCAATATTTGCTATTTCTGCCATCAGCCGAATATTTTTACTTGCTGCAAACACCATAGATGCAACTGCTATTACCGTATCGCCAGCGCCACTTACATCAGCAATGCTGCGGATATGGGTCGGAATAATTGCCTTTTCATTTTCACTTTCATAAAATACGCCCTTCTCTGAAAGCGTGATAAATGAAATTGAATGTTGCAATTTTTCTTTTAAATGTTTGTGCATATCCTGCAGTATTTCTTCAGAAACCAGATTGCCAAGAATATTCAAACTTTCTTTTACTTCATGCAAATTAGGTTTAAAGATATCTACACCTTTGTATGCGAAAAAGTTTTTTCGTTTTGGATCTACTGCAGTTAATATATTCTGACTTTTGCAAATACTGATAATTTCTTTGATGCATTTTTCAGTTAGAACACCTTTGTTATAATCTTCTAAAATTATAAGTTGTGGTTTTTCTTCCGTTACATATTTTGTAAAAGCAGCAATAAGTTTTTCTTCGTCCGTTGAGTTGAGCAAAGTCGTAACCTCAGCATCAAGCCGCATCATGTGCTGATTTCGGCTGATAATTCTTATTTTATTAGTGGTAATGCGGTCATCACTTTTAAAAATGTAATCTGTATTGATGTTATTTTGCTGGAGCAAAGAAATGAGTTGCTTTCCTTCATCATCATTCCCTGTAACACTTATAATACTTACAGCTGCGCCAAGCGCTGCAACGTTTATTGCAACATTTCCGGCACCGCCAATACGTTGTTCTTTATTACTTAAGGCAACAACCGGCACCGGAGCCTCGGGCGAAATTCTATCTACTTTACCCCACCAATAGGTATCAAGCATTACATCCCCAACAACTCCAATTTTTAAAAAGGAAAACGATTCGAATAGTTTATCAAATTCAGCAGGATTCATTATTTGTCCAAATTTTTATTGTTAGCAACGGCCATATAATAAATGGGAATACCAACCAGAACTATCGCAAGGCCCCAACCTGCATAAGTTGGTTTATAAAAAATAAGCAGTGCACAAAAAGTTATTGCCATAATTATATAAATGGCAGGTAACACCGGATAACCAAAAGCTTTATAAGGTCTTTCAACGTTAGGCATCTTCTTTCTCAAAATAAAAATTCCGGCAATGGTAAGTGCGTAAAATAATACTACTACAAAAGAAATCATATCTAACAGATCGCCATATCTACCGCTTAAACAAAGTATAGATGCGACAATGCATTGTATCCAAAGTGCATATTCGGGAACATTATTTTTATTTAGTGTACCTGTTTTTTTAAAGAATAATCCGTCTTTTGCCATAGTGTAATAAACCCTTGCGCCAGCAAGTATTAACCCATTGTTACAACCAAAAGTTGATATCATAATCATGATAGCAATTACATAGGTTCCTATATCTCCAAAAATAGCTTTACTGGCACTTACGGCCACTCGATCCTGTGGGGCAGAAGCAATATCAGATAAAGGCAATACACTTATGTACATCAGGTTTGCAGCTACGTAAATTAATGTAACGATGAGTGTTCCAAAAAAAAGACTTAGCCCAATATTTCTTTTTGGATTTCTCACTTCACCTGCTATAAAAGTTACATTATTCCATGCATCGCTGCTAAATATCGAACCAACCATTGAGGCTGCAATGGCACCTAATACAGCACTTCCTGCTACTCCTCCTAAAATACTCCCGTCCGTATTTCTGGTTTTCATTCCCCATGCATCCTGCCAGTTGGCATTCCAGATTTCAGTTTTCGCTGAAAGTAAAAAACCAAAGATTATCAACCCAAAAAGAGATAATAATTTTACTACAGTAAATATGGTCTGGATTATTTTGCCGCTTTTTATTCCTCCTGTATTTATCCAGGTTAAAAAAACTATTAATAAAATTGAAACAATCTGGGCTGTATAAATTTTAAGCCCTAAAATTTGAAATAAAACATTGGTATCATTTAATTCCAATGCAGGAATAAAATATCCTGCGAATTTAGAAAATGCCACTCCTACGGCAGCAAT
>JAYVVD010000075.1:0-3436 GCA_043787295.1 Ferruginibacter sp.
CTGTTTAAATTGCTTCACATGGCACATTTCGTGTCTTACCCAACGCTCATCAGCCAGAAAGTTTTGCCTTGTGCTGCCATATAAATGTATTGTTTTGCCAAGCACCATTGCAACGCTGTTGGCTCTCAATTTTTTTGCTGCAAATTTGGCAAGCAAAGATTTTTCTTTAATATAAAAAGTCGGTTCACTCATACCACGCTTCTAAAATTTCATCAGCATGGTTTTTAGTATCAGGCTTTGTAATGATGTTTTTTATTTTTCCTTCTTCATCAATTAAAAAGGTTGTGCGGTGAATACCATCGTAGGTTTTACCCATAAATTGTTTGGTGCCCCATACGCCGTACTTTTCTGCAATGCTGTGGTCTTCGTCTGCAATTAAAGCAAAAGGCAATTCATATTTTTCTTCAAACTTTTTGTGCCTTTTTACTGGGTCAGGGCTGATGCCGATTATCTCAAAACCATCCTGTAAAAGATTTGTATAATTATCCCGAAGGTTACAAGCCTGTGCTGTGCAACCAGGTGTATCATCTTTGGGATAAAAATATACGATCGTTTTTTTACCTGCAAAATCTTTTAATGCAATCGTATTTGCATTTTGGTCAATACCATAAAATGCGGGTGCAGCTTTCCCTATTTTTAAATCGCCAAAGGGAGGAGTATTTGTTTCTTTTTTCATTGTTTTATTTTAAATACTAAGTGCACTAAGATTTTCACAAAGATCACAAAGAATAAATATTGGTGAATTGTTGTTTATTAATATTTGTTATCTCACAAATTTGTAAGTTCTTTCTGTTGTGTTGCCTACCTGGTCGGTTGCACTAATTTTTAACTCGTGTTCGCCTGAAGCACATTTTTCGTCAAAAATGTAAATGAAGTTTATTCCTTTATCATTGCTAAAACGCAACCAGTTTCCGTCAAGCAAAGCAGTGAAATTTACAATATCTTCCGTATTGTCTTTTACCTGAAATAAAATTCGTTTTAATCCTGCTGCATTTATTCCATCTCTAAAGCCAATAGCAACAATCGTTGGTGGTTCCCTATCTACGAGCAATTGAAAATTTCCAAATTCTCTAAACGATGACGTGTACCAATTTTTACTATAAACTGCTTTTGCAAAATCTTTTTTACTCCCGTAAAAGCGCTCCATTACTATCTTTCCTGTATCTTCTATTGCAAAGTTTTCTTTAATGCTTACCGGGAAATAAGTGTGTACAGGTATTGTGGCATTCATTAGCTGGTAAATGGTTTTGCCTGCTGCCGATGGTAGTTCTTTGTAAACAAAATGCACTGTGTCATACAAAGCATTTTCAGGTAAATAAAATTTTACTTTGCCATTATCAAATACATTTAAATAATTAGGAATAAATTTTTGTGATGAAAAAATTTCGGCTTTTGCATGCAGCAATTTTGGTGGCACTACCTCAAAATTTAATTTAGACTGGTTTCCATTTGCATCTGAAACGATAATATTAATGCTGTGTCTTTCACTATCAGAAAATACTACAACACCTTTATTATTATTTGTCTTGTAAATATAATTTTCATAACCCGGCAAAGGTGATAAATACTGTAACCATGGTCCGCCATTTCCTTTTGTTTTATGATCAATATGCGCATTAAAATAACGGGTTTCTGCATAGCTGATACTGTCTAATTCGAAACGGCTAATTTGGTTACCATTGTCCATAACAGCCGCAGCATATACTCCGTTGGGGTTGGTTGACATAGAGTTTTTATCCTGCATGGTTAACGCAAAACTTACTCTATTTGAAGGCGCCATTATTTTACCTGCGGCAACTGTATAAATACCATTTACTTTTTTTAGTGCATATAATTTGGGAGATTGATCGTACGTGCTGATGGTTTGGTCATAAACAGCTAACCTTATAATTTCCGGCGGCACATTATCTTTTATAGGCAAGCCAAACATTAAGCCGTTTAAACATTTATCCGATTTTGTATCTCTTATTTCAAAATGTGTATGCGGGCCTTGAGAGCCTCCACTATTACCGCTTGCAGCAATGTAATCGCCTTGCTTTACTTTAAATAAATTGGCGGGAATATCTAAAAAGACTTTCCATTGCTGCAGGTTATACTGCTGCTGCGTTACATATTTTTCCAAAGCTGGTTCAAATGCATTTAAGTGGGCATAAACTGTTGTTAAACCATTTGGGTGATTTATATAAATGCATCTACCAAAACCGTAAGGTTCTATTTTTACTTTGGCTATATAGCCATCTGCCGATGCATATACAGGTACATTTTCTTTCTGGTCGGTTCGGCAGTCAAGTCCCATGTGGTAATGGTTTTGTCGTAGCTCGCCAAAGTTTGCAACAATACCTACAGCAGCACCCACCGGCCATTTAAAATAATTTTTAGGATAATTTTTTGGGGTAAAACCCTGTGCATTACAAAAGAAAATAGAGAGCAGAAATAATATAGCTGTTGATAGAATTTTCATCTGATCGATCTAGTAAACAAAATAGGTACCATGCAAAAGTCGGAGATAGTGATGAAAATAAAATGTAAATATTTAAAAGAAATTTTCCATTGGCTATTTGGGTTGTTTATTTGAATTGCCCTGTGCTTCAGCACAGGGATAACGTTGCCAACTTTAAGTGGCTTTAGCCACATAAAGAATTTATTGTGGCTAAAGCCACTTACATAATGCATTACATTCCCCCTGAAGGTCGGGGCAATGCAAAAATTTTGACCTAGAAAACACTATTCTTACCGAACTAATTTTTGATATAAATGATAATTTTTATTGACTGTAAAGAATTGTTGTATAAAGATAAATAGTTGAATGGCTGCGTTGCTTAACTGGAAATCCTTTTTGCTGCATTTGAGCAAAAAGATTGTAAGCGGGCAGCGGACAAATGCTTCATTATTGTATACTGCTGAAAGCCCCAAATTTTCCATTTGCAATTCCCCGTCATTCCCGTTACTTTTGCACGCCACAATAAAGGCAATTTTTTACATGCCAAAGAACGAATCTATACAATCTGTTTTAATAATTGGAAGCGGACCTATTGTAATTGGACAAGCCTGCGAATTTGATTACAGTGGCACACAAGCCGCTCGCAGCCTGCGTGAAGAGGGTGTAAAAGTTATTCTGATAAACAGTAATCCTGCTACCATAATGACAGACCCTATGATGGCTGACAGGGTTTATTTACTACCACTGACAGTAGAAAGTATTGAGCAGATTTTAGAAGAAAACCAGATAGATGCGATGCTGCCAACTATGGGCGGACAAACAGCATTGAACCTTTGTAAAGAAGCAGATGAACTGGGCGTTTGGGAAAAATACAATGTAAAATTAATTGGTGTAGATATTAAAGCAATTGACAAAGCCGAAGACAGAGAAAAGTTTAGACAGTGGATGATAGAAATGAAAATTCCGGTTTGCAATGCGCATATTGCCAATTCGTTT
>JAYVVD010000076.1:0-2203 GCA_043787295.1 Ferruginibacter sp.
TTTTTAAAAGTAATTTTTATTTCCTGCCCATAAATATTTTCATCAAAATTAAAAATATTTACTTCTATGGTTCTCTTTTTACCATTTACTGTTGGTCTGTTACCAATGTTCATCATTCCTTTGTAAAAAGTTTGATTAATTGCTACATCCACCGCATAAACACCATCAGCAGGAATTAACTTATTTTCATTTACAACAGTCAAATTTGCTGTAGGATATCCAATGGTTCGTCCTAGTTTATTTCCTTCAGTTACTATGCCGCTAAAAAAATAATTGTAGCCAAGATATTCAGCTGCGGTTTCTATATCTCCTGAAAGCAAGTCTCTCCTTATGTTAGTAGAACTGATGGTTATATCTTTTAGAATATGCTCAGGTATTTCTATTACTTCATAATTATTCTTAAGGCCTCCCTTTTTTAAAAGATCAAAATCCCCTTCCCTGTTATTGCCAAATCTATGATCATAGCCTACAACAATTAAAGAGAGATGAAAATTTTTTACCAGAAAATCTTCTATATATTTTTTTGCACTTAGTTCGGAAAATTCTTTGTCAAATGGAACGACTACAATGTTTTCAATACCCATTTTTTGTAAAAGTTCGTATTTTTCTTCCGGCGTGTTTAAAACATATAAAGGCTTGTCTTTTATTTGCACAATCTGCTTAGGATGTGGATAGAACGTAATAAGAACGGGCGTTCCGCCAATTCTTTCAGCTTCACTAATTAGTTGTGAAATTATTTTTGTATGCCCAACATGTACGCCATCAAAGCTTCCAGTTGTAATAACTGCTTTGTTAAAAACCGGCAGCGAATGTATATCTGTATAAACTTTCATATTTGCGGTGCAAAAGTAGTTAGGAAAACAATATTGAAAATCCGTTGGAGAACATTTATTTTGCATCAATAGCTCAGCTGCAAAAAATAATTATTAGCATTTAGTTAAATACAATTCAAGTTCAAACATGTCATTATACGCAAAGAGAGGAGTTTCCGCACAAAAAGAAGAAGTACATGCCGCTGTACAAAATCTTGATCAGGGGCTTTATCCAAACGCATTTTGTAAAATTTATCCAGATTTTTTGGGTGGAGATGCAGGTTTTGTAAATGTAATGCATGCTGATGGTGCGGGCACTAAAAGCATTCTTGCATATTTATATTGGAAAGAAACAGGCGACATTAATGTATGGAAAGGAATTGCTCAGGATGCAGTGGTGATGAATTTGGATGATCTGCTTTGCGTAGGAATTCATGATAATATTGTATTTAATTCAACCATTGATAGAAATAAAAATTTAATAACAGGAGAAATTTTACAACATATTATTGGGGGAACGCAGGAAGTTTTTAATATGCTTGCAATGCACAATATTAATGTGCATTATTTGGGTGGCGAAACTGCTGATGTGGGAGATGTTGTAAGAACCGTTGCAGTAAACGGAACAATGACCTGCCGCTGGCCTAAAGATAAATTGATAACAAACGATAAAATAAATGCAGGAAACGTAATTGTTGGTTTTGCTTCCTTTGGCCAAGCAACTTATGAAAATGAATATAACAGCGGCTTGGGAAGTAACGGCTTAACCAGTGCCCGACACGATGTGTTAGGAAAATTTTATGCTGAAAATTTTAAAGAAAGCTTTGATAATAATTTAAATGACGAAGTTGTTTACATTGGTAAACATAAATTGACAGACGAAATTGTACGAAACGATGGGCAAATAACCACCATAGGAAAATTATTATTAAGCCCCACTCGTACTTATGGACCTGTAATGAAAAAATTATTAGAAGAACATCTTCATAAAATAGATGGATTGATACATTGCAGCGGTGGTGGACAAACAAAATGTTTAAAATATTTGCCGGGCAATTTTAAAATAATTAAAGACAATCTTTTCGATGCGCCCGAAATATTTAATATCATAGAAAAAAATAGTGGCAGCAACCTAAGAGAAATGTATGAAGTGTTCAACATGGGTTGCAGAATGGAAATTTATTGCTCCGAAGATGATGCACAAACAATGATTAATACCGCACAATCTTTTGGAATAACTGCTCAAATAATTGGAAGAGTAGTGGAAAGCAATAAAAAAGAATTACTTATAAAAATCAGAGGGGAAGAAATTTTGTATTAGAACAAACTACTTTGTTGTAAGAAAATCCATATTTCTACTTTTGTCTTTGCTTTCCCAACGATAATGAATA
>JAYVVD010000077.1:0-3389 GCA_043787295.1 Ferruginibacter sp.
TTTTTTAATACTAATGCCTTTGCTTTCTTTTTATAATTCCGCCCGATGCTTCTTTAATGGTACTTGCAAAAACAAAAGCAGCGGCATCTACATCATATACAAGGTTTTTTAATTTACGCATTTCAAGACGTGTAACTACAGTAAAAATAATATCACAATTTGAACTTACTTCAAACTTGCCGGGCAAAAAACCACGTTCGCCTTTGTAAACCGTAATGCCTCTTCCAAGAATATTTACGATCTGGTATTTTATTTCTTCGCTTTTGCCGGATATGATGGTAACGCCGGTGTAAGCCTGTAAACCTTCTACCACATAATTAATTGTACTGGTCGCAGCAAAATAAGTTAGTACAGAATACAGGGAAGTTTGTATGCCAAATTTAAATGCTGCAATAGAAAATATGAGTATGTTAATGCCTAAAATAATTTCTGTAATAGTAAACGACGTACGTTTTAGTGTGTACAATGCTAAAACTTCAATACCATCTAATGCCGCACCGGCTCTCATTATTAGCCCAATCCCAATACCGAGAAATACGCCACCAAAAATGGAGATCAATAACTTATCGTTGGTTACCGCATATTCAGGAATGTAGTGTAAACATATCCCCAATAATATGATGCTGATAAATGTTCTTATGGCAAATCTTTTTCCCACAGAAAAATAACTGATGATTATGAATGGTATATTTAGTACTACAATAACAGCGGTTAAATTTATATGGTATAACTCATGTACCAACAAAGAAAAACCCGTGACTCCACCATCAAAAAAACGATTGGGCACCAAAAAACATTTTAATGCAATACCGGCTATTGTCGCACCCAACACCATCAGCAAAACATCCTGCAACAATTCAGCAAAATGATTTCCTTTTGTTGTTGAAATAATTAGAATTGATTTTAATTTTTGCAGGCTCAATTGTTTTTGTTCTTCTCTTTCTCGAATAGCCGTTTGTGTAAAATATTTATGCGATGATAAAAATGCAATCTGTTGCCTCTGCCACTCCGCATCTTTTAATGAATGTGTAACCTTAAATTCTTCAAATAAATTATTGGCATTGGCTGTGTATTCGTTGGCTCCCAAATAATACAAATCTGCATCGCATAGTATTTGTCCCAAATGATCTTCTGCCACCTGTGGAATTTTGGTATCTTTTATTGCACGACAAATTATTTCAATTTGTTCCGGGGTGTAATCGTATTGAGGTAGATGTTGCTTTGCTATTTCGCAGGAAATTTCTTCATGATCATCGGTCTGCTGTAAAAAACCCGCATCATGAAAAAGTGCAGCAGTTTTTAATAATATCAAATCATTTTCATAAACATTTTCTGTTTTTGCCAGATGCTCTGCAGCAGCAATTACATTTTTTGTGTGCTGTGCGTTGTGATATACTAGATAAGAAGGCAAATCCTTCTCTAATTTATTCATTAAAAAATTATATACCTTCTGGTATTGCATACTAAAATATATTATTAAAATTAATTGAGTACCTCATATACAATTGTTTCTTCTGTTTTATTTTTAAAACTTACGGGTCCCATTTTTTTACAATTAAAAGATTGTTTTACATTTTCATAACAATCTTCGGTAATAAGTATTTGCCCAATGTTAGCAACACTCTGCAGGCGTTGTGCCGTATTTACTATGTCACCAATTACGGTATAATCCAGCCGTCGTAAAGTTCCGGAGCCAATGTTACCACAAATCATTTCGCCACTGTTTATGCCAACAGATACGCGGGGCAAAAACTCCAGATTCATCCCTGCACTAGGCAATGCTTCAATATTATTTTTTATAGCAAGCGATGCATCAGTAGCTCTGTCTAAATGAAACGGACCCTTAAAAACTGCCATAATACAATCGCCTATAAATTTATCTACAATCCCCTGCTGGTCTATGATCTCTTTCACCATTACATCAAAATAGGTATTTAATAATTTTACAACAACATCCGGCGTTTCTGTTTCGCTGATAGCTGTAAAACTGCAGATGTCTATAAATACTACGGAGGCCTCTACGGTTTCGTTTTCTGTAAGGGAGGCTTCGTATTCTCTGCTGCCCATAAACTGCAACACATTTTCATCTACATACATCTTTAAGATCTTGTTTTCTTTAATGGCTTTTAAAGTTTCTTTTATTTGCGATACATGTAAAATTGTTTTTTCCATTGTGCATTCCAGATCAACAAAATTTACAGGCTTTGTTACAAAATCAAAAGCACCACGGTTCATTGCCGTACGTATGTTTTCCATATCTCCGTAAGCCGAAACCATTACGGCTTTTATTAATGGCCCTATTTCACTCAGTTTTGAAAGCAACGTTAACCCATCCATTTCGGGCATGTTAATATCGCTCAACACAATAGCAATATCAGGATGCAGGGTTATTTTTTCAATGGCATCTTTACCGTTTATGGCAAATACAAATTCGTATTGCTGGTCTCTTATTTTTTGGCGAAACTTTTGTTTTATAAGAATTTCTAAATCAGCCTCATCATCTGCTACCAATATTTTTGTCATGGCACTATTGTTTTTAATTTTTCCTTTAATGCAGTAAAATCTAGTGGCTTGGTTAAAAAATCATCTGCTCCTAATTTCATTGCCTGGTTGTAATTTTCGTCATCGCCATACGCTGTTATCATCATTACAATTGGTGGTGGTACTTCATATTTTTGTTTGATATGTTTCAATAATTCCAGACCACTCATGCCGGGCATATTAATATCTGATAAAATTAGGATGGCTTCATGGGTGTGTCCGTTCATGTAATCTAAAGCTTCTTCACCAGAAAAGGAAAATGCAAAATCCATTTCAGCCAATCTGATTTCTTTCCGAAACCTTTGCTCAAAAAGAAACTGCACGTCTTTTTCATCATCAACTACTAAGATTTTCATTTTCTTTTTTATTTAAGATTTATATGACAATAAGATAATAAATGTTGCCCCTTCTCCCTCCTTTGTCTCCACATTTAGCTCACCACCATGACCTTTCGTAACTATTTCGTAACTCATGCTTAAACCCAATCCTGTTCCCTGTCCCGTTGGCTTTGTCGTAAAAAATGGTTGGAAAATTTTATCCAATACTTTTTGTGGAATGCCATTGCCGTTATCGCTCACCCGTATTTCTAATTTATCATCAACTTTTTTAGTGCTAATAGAAACGGTTGGTTCGTAGTTTTCAACACTTGCTTTCTTTTTTTCATCCACCACATAAAAAGCATTGGTTAATAAATTCAAAACAACCCTTCCAATATCCTGCGGAATAATATTTATTTTTTCAAGCGATGTATCAAAATCAGTTTTAATTGTTGCGTTAAATGATTTGTCTTTTGCACGAAGACCATGATAGGAGAGTCGCAAATATTCATCACACAAAGCATTTATATC
>JAYVVD010000078.1:0-7220 GCA_043787295.1 Ferruginibacter sp.
CCACACAAAGAAAACTGGTACTGGCTTGCGGCAGCAGCTTTCTTTGGCTATGTGGGTGGAAATTATTTTTCGCTGATGAATTTAAAAGCTGTTGGCGAAAAATCGAACAGTTTACTTTCTCCGGCTATAACAGCTACTGCAATTGCACTATCCTTTTTTGTTTTTGGCGAAAAACTTTTATGGCAACAATGGATGGGCGTATTAATTGTGCTGGGTTCTGTGGTTTATTTTCTTTTGCAGCCAAAATCTCACAATGCTTTTGAAGAAAAAAATACCGGTTTTGTTAGCGGACTAATGTGTGTTATTTGCATTTCTATTACCATTATCTGTTCAATAAAGGGAGCAAACAGTAATATTACTTTGTTGCAGGCTATATGGATAAGACTTTTGTTGGCACTTTCCATAATTGCACCTGTATTATTTTTTTCGGGTCAAAAAAAAGATGCGGGTAATCACTCTTTAAAATTTTATACGATTATAATATTGGGGGTAATATGCCAAACCATCATTGCTAATTATTTATGGTTTTATTCTTCGTTCCATTTAGGCATATCAGTATTTCAATTAATACTTGCCACCTTACCTCTTTTCGTTTATGCAGTTGATATTTTTATCTTTAAAAAAACTGCAAATGCTCCTTTATTTTTATTGGTTTCTATTGTTGCAGCTGTTGGTATCTGCTTAGTCGTTTTGTGATTGACAAGATATGACAGAGGGATTTAGTTTGTTTGTCTTAATAACACCAAAATTCTTGCCGCATGTATTTACTATTTCCCAAAAAGATTAAACCTCTATTTTTAAATTTTTTTTTAGGGATTATAATCATTCTTTCAATTACGTCTTGTAATTCGAAGGGAGAAAGTTCTTTTTTTGATGAAGTAAAAGCATCGTCTTTTGATAATTCTGTAGAAGTTGTAGTAACCTTTTTAAAAAAGAACTACTTGAAAGATCCTGATAGTTATAAATCTGTAGAATGGGGTAAACTCATTAAAAATAGTGATGGAAGTTTTCAAGTAGAACATAGGTTTAGTGGTAAAAATGGATTTGGAGCAGTTGATACAGAAACATTACTTTTTTGTATTTCTAAAGATGGAAATGATGTTCACATATGTACAAGTAAAGATGAAAGTCGTGTAGTTGAAAGCGATAGAAAAGCAAAACAAGTTTTAGCCGAAAAAGAGTTTAGAGATACGGATTTTTCAAATGCTTCATTTGAAGGAAATATCAAAGAAACTATTGATGGAATTACTGAGGAATATAATTTTAAGGGAGAACTAAGTAAATATAATAATTCAATTCAAGGAGATGTTGTTTCAGTTGAAAAAGATATAAAGTATCAAATAACCGGTAATTTAAAAGACAACGGTCAAGTAGATTTTATTCTTAAAAATCTATCTAATGGTAGCATTACTAATCTACCCGGATATTATCGAGGTAAAAATCTTTGGAGTAATTCCGTAGAGTCCCCAATATCGTTCCAATTAACTCAAATAAAATAAAATGAAAAAAGTAATATTCTGTACTCTTTTGATAATATTATTTATACGGGGATATTCCCAGAACAGCTATAATCTCGTAGTTCAAGCTAACAACATTCGAGTGTACTCAAAGCCATTAAAAAGTGCATATATTTCGAATACTACTTTGAATTTTGGTGAAAAAATCAGATTAATTGATGCAGTAGTGGAAGACAGGCAGCAAGGAACATTGCCTGAAAGATTTTGCAGGCTATACAGAAATGGGGATAATAACAAGCCCTACTACATGCACCTTGCCGAGGCTAATGTAGATTTAAAAAATTTGCAAATCACACCAAGCTATCAAGCAATTATTGAGAAAAAAGTTATTGAAAATGTTTGGGTACCAATAAATAATATTTACCATAAGAAAGGAGAAATTATATTTTATAATGGAAAAAATAATTCGGGTATCTATTCATTTTTAAATGAAGCATCATTAGTTAAAAGTGATCTTGTATCTAATGAATTCGTGGGGTTTTACCGAATCACAAATATTTTTAAATGTAAAGTTGAAGGGAATGACAAAGTTTTTTTTAATTGTTCGCCTTTGAAAACAGCATTTAATGAACAAAAAGAAAACAATATTTATATTGATTATTTTATAGGTGGAGACAATATTAATTTTCAGAAATATGCTCACGGCAATGGTTTTTTTAGTTTGTTGTTAGATTATGCCTACAATCCCAATCAACTTTATACACTTAACGGGTTTTATGAAAAGTATTTATCTTTTCTATACGGAGAAGAAGTTTTTTCCAACATGGATAATTTTAAAAAACAAAGGCTATTTAATTCTTCTAAGCCTTTTATAGATAGTGTATATAACGAACGAACTAAAACTTTAAATGTTCCATTATCGAACGTATTTTTTTCGTCTATCTCCGATTATAACTTTCAAAACAATACATTTAAAATCTTAGATATTTCCAATACCCGAAATGAATTGAATCAACTTATTAATAAATTTTACCTAGGAAGACAATTAACTGGTGGATTTATTAATCTACCTCTTTTCAATTCGAATTTGTCTATGAACCTAGAGGATGCCGAAAATTTTACGAAGGAAATTAAAACTTATGAAATAAATCCCTATAACTCTAATGGGAAAGAAGTTGTATTAATAGCACATTTTAAGTATATAACTTTTGACCGGGCAAAAATATTATACAAATCATTTGATACTGATGTGAAAGATTTCAATTTTCAAAAAGTTATAGATTCTATTGAAATATATTCTGGAAAAGGTTTTACCAGAAAAGATTTCATTGATAATAAATCTTCGCCTGTTTTTGATAAGAGTAGAACTAAAAAGTGGGGTACAATTTTTCCGAATAAAATTGATGAAGTATTTACTAAAGAGCAAAACAAAACAGGGGACAATCTGGAAACCAAAATTAAAAAGGGTGCGTCCAAGCTTACTGCAATACTTAATGGAGATTTTCCCTCAAAAGATGATAAAGTAAAAAATAGCCCTACTCAAGATGAAGAAGAAAAGGCATTTAAACGGGTTGATGTTCAAGCTCAATATCCAGGAGGTGAAACTGCATTTAAGACTTTTCTTAAAAGACGTTTATCAACTGTTAATGAAGAACCTGGAATTTATAAAGTGGTAGTATTTGTAGATAAGCATGGAAGTGTTATCGAAGTTGTCTCATTAAACAAGAAAGATTCAAATTTTTCCAAATCGCTGGTCACTTTAATAAAAAATGGACCAAAATGGACACCTGCCATATTAAACGACAATGTGGTGAAATCTTATAAAGAAATCGAAATTTCTCTCCCCTTTGATTAAATATTAGCACCTTTTTAGACACTTTAATATTAAATAGCCATGAATAAAACTGAGATGTTTGAAGATTTTAAATTAATCACAAAAATGTATGCATCTGAAAAATGCAAAGCAGGAATGATTACGTATTTATTTTTAAGTGATCCTGAGAGGTGGCGGGTAACCGGGATTACCAAAGATGCTTTGATAAGACTAAAAGAATATGATTTTAAAAAAACAACCGGCATTAAATTACATCGTGCACACAAACATTCACGGTACAATACATACGTTGGTATGTTGTCAAAGGAATTTAAAAACTCTGATGAATGGTGGCAATTTTATTATGAGCATGACGAAACTATTATAGCTACTTCAAGTGAAAATGCAACTGGAAACTATTCTAAAATTTTTGCAGTAGATTCTTCTATAGGATTATTCAAAACTAGCGGATATAGTTTTACTCATAAAAAATTCGAAATAGATTTCTTGAAACGGTTACATTCTCAACACTTGCGGGATTAATATATTTTACCAATCAAAAACTAATTAGAAATTGTGGGGATTTTTAATTGTAAACTGCAAGCGTTTCTTGCAGTTTTTTTATGAGCATATCTTTTAAACTCTTGGGTTGGTGCACCTTCACAAGGTTAAGCCCATTAGCAAGAAAGCCAAGTAATTCACGCCCTAATGAACAATGTAAGTGAAGCATAAAATTACCATTCGGTAGTTTCTTCCATTGTTGTGTTTTGTGCCAATAAAAGTTTTTATAAGACTCACCATAGTTTTCTTCAAACTCAATTTTTATTTTAAAAATTTTTTTATTCACAGCATCTGAAATACCAAACAAATTGTTGAAATGAACTTTGTAATCAATTAAAAAGTTTTTACGGTTATAAGTTTCGTTTGTGAGGGTAAAATGAAATAATTTATCTATGGCAAAAATTAAAAATTGTTTTTCTTTTGTAACACCTGCAATATGCACTCTACCTCTATGAAAAACAAGTTCCATTGGAAACATTAATAATGGAAAATCTTTTTGTGAAATTTTAATGTCAGCGGTATTAAGAATTTCATTCTCAATAATAATGGCTTTATTGTTTTGTAATGCCCAAATTAAATCTTCCAACTGCGCATGCTCAGCCTGCCCGTACATATTTTCATTGTAATTTGTTTTTCGTAAATACAATTCATTTGCCTGAATGTTTTGTTGAAAATTGTTTTTTGAGAGGTCTTTAAATATGATTTTTTCAAATTTTTCAATAGACAATTTTCGTTCCTCTAAAATAGAATATGGGGCAAAGTTTTTTATAAGATAAAATGAATTAATATCGTAAGCAGTTATTTTTTCTACAGATTCCTTAAACTCCAGTTTCCATGTTTTTCTGTTTTTTTCATCTGCATATTCTATAATTTTTTCGGCATCATTTACATGCAATGTTTTTAGCTGGTTAAGGTCTCTGTATAGTTGCCGCTCACTCACTTGTATTCCCGCTTGCTTAGCCCATTTGGTAATTATTTCTATTGTTACAGGCCCACGCTTTAGCCTGTTGTACAACCTCAGTAATCGTTCAGCATGAGCTGACATATGCTATCATTTTAATTAGAAAAAAATGCACGAACTATTTATCATTTAAAAATTTGTTCGTGCATTCCGGTAATAGTAATTTCTCTTACAATTGTTTAAACTCTTTAAATAAATTTATTTTGTTGTTTTCAATGAGGGTTTGATAAGCCTTCCACTTTGTAGTAAAAAAAGTATTGATTTTAGAAACCGCTTCAGCAATTTTGCCCTGTGCTTTTTCAACCAATAATTCTTCCTGTTGGGATGGAACAATATTTTTTCCGGAAATATTATCCAGAGCTTCCTTATAAGCAGTCATAACGGTCTCCTGAGGAAGCTGTCCGTACCCCTGCCTTTCTACTTTTTTGCCGCTGATAAAATCTTTTACAGTTTTTATTTCTTCCTGTATTTTTTTACTCTGTTTGCGCAGACTATCAGCCATTGGAACCTCTATATCCTTTAACTGGGCTTCGTATTTTTTAGCAATTTCTTCTGCATCGCTTAGTTGATCTAATCCCTGCGTAAGTTTTTCTCCGTTGTTTTGTAATTTATTTCTTAAAGTTTTTTGGGCCATTAAGATAGTAGAATTATCAATTTTTCGGGGGTCGGCTTTTAAAATAACAAAATTTGAGTCCGCCTGCTTATTGTAGGTTATAACTACTTTGTATTTTCCAGGCAATACAACGTCACCGCTTGGTTCATCTTCACCTGGTTTGGGTTTTGCAGAACCAGGATATCGGATACCTTTTTCATCCATACGCCAGTATTGTTTATTAAAACCTGTATCAACGCTCCATTTAAGAGTTCTGATCAATTCATTTTTGTTATTGTAAATTTTTACAAGTGCACTATCAGATTTATTTTTTTTGCTGTTTACAGCAAGTGAATCAGAAGGTTTTGTCTGCTCCTTATCCAAAGAGTCTTTATACATTTTGTTGTTTTGCAAATCACCAACCGGAATTTTTTCCGAAGCTTTCTTTACGATATTTACAATCTTTAGAGTATCGGTTTTCTTTGGTAAAATTTTTATATAAAAATTAATGGCGGCACCTCTTTTTTTATTATCGGCATCCCATACGCCCCATGTACTCCATTCGTAGCCCGGCGCATTTTTATAAGTAACTATGTAAGCATCACTATTATTAAAAGCAATTACATTTTTGTTTGTTATTTCTTTATTGGCAGCAAGTTTTCTTAAAGGTCTAATATCATCTAAAATATAAATAGCCCGGCCAAATGTGGCAATACAAAGATCCGCTTCTCTTTCCTGTATGGCTAAATCGTACGTACTAACACTTGGATAATTATTTTTAAACTGCTGAAAACTTTTGGTATTATCTAAACTTATCCACAATCCCTGCTCTGTTCCTACAAAGAATAAATTTGGTTCGGTTGGATCTTGTATAAGGCACAATGCATAACCTTTTATATTTTTATTTTGAAGAATATTTGTCCAGGTATTTCCGAAATCTGTTGTTTTATAAATGGTGGGTTCAAAATTTCCTCTACGGTAATCATTCGCTACAACATAAGCCTCTGCCTCATTATAGCGGCTTGCTCTTACCTGTGGCAACCAACTACCTTTTATAAGGCCGGCAATTTTTTTGCTAAGATTTGTCCATGTCTTACCACCATCTTTTGTTAACTGTACCTGGCCATCATCGGTAGTAACCCACAGAATATCTTTGTTTATTTTGCTTGGCTCTATGGCTAAAATAGTACAATGGTTTTCTGCACCGGTGATGTCAATACTTATTCCCCCGTTTTTACTTTGGTCAATTTCTAAACTGTCATTTGTTGTTAAGTCTGGGCTAATGGTTGTCCATCTTGCACCCTTATCTATGCTTTTGTGTACAAACTGGCTTCCATAATAAATTGTTTTTTTATCGAATGCATCCTGAGCAATTGCGGCATTCCAGTTAAAACGAAGTCTGTCTTTATTTATAGTATTTGTGGTGGAAGGTGGTTCAATATTCCATTTTTCGCCAGTTGTAATATTATATCTTCCTACATTACCACCCTGACTCATGGCATAAACCCAGTTTGCATCTTCAGGGTCTGGCATTACATCAAAACCATCGCCACCCCAAACGCTTTCCCAATAATAATTTTTTAATCCGGCATTTGTCCATGTATACGCCGGGCCATGCCAGCTGCCATTGTCCTGCAAACCACCCATTACATTATACGGCGTTTCATTGTCTACATTTATATGGTAAAATTGACCTACAGGAATTTTCTCATCGAACTGCCATGTTTTTCCTTTGTCTCTCGTAATTCCTATTCCACCATCGTTGCCATCTATTATAAAGTTTGGATCTAATGGGTTTATCCAAAATGCATGATGATCTGGATGAATACCATTGTA